>NZ_NTLW01000232.1:0-26387 GCF_002632075.1 Pseudoalteromonas sp. ESRF-bin5
AAAGATTACGATGAGCAAACAACGGATGATTTTTTTGAGCAAATACCGTCGCGAGATGAGCACCGAAATGTCGTTAATGCGTTTTATAACGTAGCTTTATTTGAGCACGTAACATTAATAGCCGAGGCTGAATATGGCGATTACCAATCAAAGCTTAGTAGCAATACCTATACGCAATCGGTTTTATCGGCGTCAGTTAAAGTGCACTTTTAGGTGGGTAAATAGCACCATAACCAAAGGTGGTATCTTTGCCTTGCTCGCCTAAGTCGATGGCTAGCGATGTAAGCTCGTTAAGTGCTTTGGTTTTATTATTACCATGTTTTAACAATAAACAACTTAATGCCGCGCTTACATGCGGCGCCGCCATTGACGTACCCGACTCCCTCCCAAATTTTCCATTACCTTGGCTTGTAACAACATTTACACCAAAGGCTGTAAAGTCAATGTAATCACCTTTATTTGACCATCTATAAATTTGGTTTTGTGAATCAATAGCACTTACCGCTATCACACTTTTATACGCACCTGGGTATAACGGCTGCGACGCCGGCCCTTGGTTACCTGCAGCAGCTACAATTAACACGTTTTGTTTTATTGCTGCAGTCATACTTGCTTCTAAAACTGCGTTATTTGGCCCCGTTAGGCTCATATTTATTACGGGTACTTTATTACTGACTAGCCAGTTAAGTGCTTCTACTATGGCAAATAAAGTAGCCCCTTGTGCATATTCAGATTGCCTATAAAACACCTCGGCACTGTAAAGCTTGGCATTGCTTAAAAGCGGGCTAAGTTTTGCGCCTTTACCTGTAATTAGCCCTGCAATGGCGGTGCCGTGTAAATTTGGCGAGCTTAACCCTTGTGGTAAAAAGCTTTGCGTAGTGATATTTGTACCTTCAAAAGCACTGTGTTTGGTATTAATGGCGCTGTCGATCATGCCAATTTTTACGCTTTGTGTGCAGTAAGGGGCAATAGAGTTATTTGGTGTTACTTTTGCGGTAGGCTCGCCAGTTTGCGCTTGGTATATGTGGTTTCGGTCAAGTATTGCAGACTCATCTAAGTTAAGCGCTTTTAATAACTCACTTTTAGAATTAACACCTTGGAGCACGTTAAAGCGCACTAAGCTCATGTTAAGTGCGTTGTAATTTTTTACCGACACAATGGTTACATTTTGCTGTTTTAGGGTATTAAGTTGTTGGCTATTTGCCATTAATAACCATTGGCGCTCTATTGCTCTAAAGCCGTTTTCTAGCTCTACTTCAACAAATGCGGTGTTTTGACTATTTATATTAATGTTAAGCACATTAGGTAAACTACTAATTGGCTCACTAATTTGCGCTTTTAGTTCATCAATCGACACTTGTGGTACAGGCACCGGAAGCGGCAGGCGTTGTGCGCGCTCTATTGTTTGTTCAATACGCTGCTCTATTGGGTTTAACTGCCCAAGCACTTGATCGACTTTGACTATATTGGCAGAACTCGTTGCGCTAAATATGCAAATCGAAGCGGCTATGATGTGTTTAACGCGGAAATTTTTCATGTTCATAGTGGGTTACTTTTATTAAATTTATCATGCTTGTTAGTTAACGTTTAACACATAAAAATATTTCATTATTCAAATTATTTTGATTATTTGGGAATAAATGTTTTTTTGAATCGTCTTCTTTATAAAAGGGGTAAAAATCAATGAACGAAACATTAAAAACCTTATTGCCCATGCTTAGGCGTTTTGCCTATTCGCTAACGGGTAGTAAAGCAGATGCAGACGATGTAGTGCAAATAACAATTGAAAAACTATTAGTAAAAGGCATTCCGGATGACGTTGAACCGGCTAAATGGGCGTTTAAAATTTGCCGCAATGTGTGGATAGACGAATACCGCTCACGCAAGGTAAGGCAAAATACGGCCCAGGCCGATATATTACCAGAGCCAATTACAAGTAATGAGAACCAAACACTCGAAAACAAACAAATGCTTAAAAATGTAAATACAGCACTTGGCCAATTACCCGAAGAGCAACGCGCCATTGTATCGCTGGTGGCAGTGCAGGGCATGGCCTATAAAGACGTAGCACATACACTCGATATACCTATAGGCAGTGTAATGAGTAAATTATCGCGTGCACGCAGTACACTTTATAACTTAATAAAACCCGACTTTAAAAAGGAGCAAGTATGAACATTAACGACGAAACACTTAGCGCCTTTTTAGACTCAGAGCTCAGCGAGCACGAAATGGAACAAGTGCGTAAAGCCCTTGAAACCGATGATGAACTAATTATGCGACTTGCAGAGCTAAGCGAAGTAGACATGCGAGTAAAAGAGCACGCAACAAGTATTGATGACGCCCCCCTTAGTGACTCATTAGCTAAAACGGTTGCAAAGCTTGATACAGCAACGACAAAAAACACGTCGAATAGCAATGTAGTAACGTTAACGCCTTGGCAAAAGGTTAAGCACTCGGCTAATAAAGGCTTAGCAATAGCTGCAAGTGTTGCCGTGGTATTTGGTATTGCAATGACCAGTTATTTACAACCCAATGAGTCGCAAAATTTAGTAGCCAGTAGCATAGCCTCAGCCCTTAATACACAGCTAAGTAGTGGAGAGTATGAGCAAATTGATGGCTCAGTATTTAGCGCGCAGCTTAGTTTTAAAAATCAGCAAGGTGAGCTTTGTAGGCAGTATGCACTAAGTTCAAACAACACAACGCAAACAAGTATTGCATGTAAAACGCAAAGCGGTTGGCAAATTAAAGCGCAAACAGCCACGCAGCAAAGTAATAATGGCGCGCAATATCAAACGGCGTCTAATAACAGTCAGTTAGATGCTGTTATAGACAGCATGATCAGCGGCGCACCACTAGATAGAGCGCAAGAGCAGCAAGCAATTAGTGCAAAGTGGCAGTTAAATAAATAATAATGTGTATAAAACGAGGTGAATTATGAAAACATCTATTTTAATTATCAGTATTTTACTTATGGCGGGTTGCGCATCTAAACCTGATTACCGCGCCGCGAATAATGGCTCGCAAGGTTACAGCGAGCAAAAAATTAGCGACGATCAATACCGAGTAGAGTTTAAAAGTGTGTCAAACAACGTAGCAGATGCCGGTGACTATGCATTGTTACGCGCGGCTGAGCTTACCCAAGCGCAAGGCTACGACTGGTTTGTTGTAACGAATAAAGAAACCTTTGTTGAGTCTAAATCGCAAGCGCCCGCGTCAACTATTATTGCATCACACAGCCAGCAATATGAGCGAAGCTGCGGTTTATTAACTTGCGAAACACGCGCACGCCCAACAAGCAGTGTAGGCGTACAGGTAAGCAACAATGATAAACGCAAAGAAGTACACACCCTGATTGATATTAAAATGGGTAAAGGCATTAAACCCAGCGACAATAGCTATAGCGCACAAGACTTAATTGAAAACTTAAGCAAAAAAGCACAAAAGTAAGCGCTTTGTAAAAGCACTTAGCGTGTTTTAGCTAGGTGCTTTTTTCGCGGTAAAAATCCAGTAACCAGCATAGTGCCCACAATAACAAATAAAGCGCCCAATAACGTATTTGGCCCAATTTGCTCATCTAAAATTAAATGTCCCCAAAAAATGCCAAATAGCGGAATTAAAAACGTGACCGTTAAAGCTGAGGTTGGGCCTATATCGTCAATAAGCTTAAAAAATAAAATATAAGCAAGCGCTGTACACACTACGCCAAGGGCTAAAACGCCAAGCATAACGTTGGTGGTTGGTACTTCACGCATTGGCATAAAAAGTATAAGGGGCAGTACCATAAAACTTGCTGCCCACATTGAGCCGTGTGCGTTATCAAACGGTGCAAGCTTTGGCGCATTTTTTGTGTAATGGGATGCAATGGCATAACAAAATGAAGCGCTTAGCGCTGCTACAATAGCAATAAGTGACTGAGTATTTAATATAAGATGGTTTTGCCCAACTAAAATTGCCACACCTACTAAACCCAACAGCAAGCCTAAAACCATACTCTTAGTTGGCTTGGTTTTACTCCAGATAATACCCACAACTGCGCCCCAAATAGGCGTTGTAGAATTTAAAATAGATAACGTAGATGCGCTGATAGTTTGCGCGGCATAAGCAAAAAGTAAAAAAGGCAGGGCGGAGTTAAGAGCGCCAATTATAAAAAAGTGCTTTTTGTGTTTAGTAAACGCCAAGCGACGTTTTAAATACAGCGCAACTATAAATAGTGTGAGTGCCGCAAAGCCGACTCTAAATTCTATTAAGACTGCGGGCCCTAAACTAGTGGCGGCCATGCGCATAAATAAAAATGACGCGCCCCAAATTGCAGCCAGAAAAAATAATCGAAGTAAACTTGCTAAGCTCATGATAATATTTTAATTATACGAATAGAGTTATAGAATAACAGGCTTTACGAAGAGTGTAAGCCAGATTCGGTACTCGCATATTAAAAATAATAAAGGACTAGTTATGGTTAGGTATTTACTGGCTACAGCAATTTTGGCTGTGAGTTTATTAAGTGGGTGTGGGTCGACCCCAGTTAATTTATACAGCGATAATACAATGAAGAAAAAAGAATACAACGGTATTAAAGCCTATAAAAACGGGCTGTACGAACAATCTTTTAATGATTTAAAAGAGCCTGCAGCACTTGGGTATAAAAGCGCACAATACACCCTAGCGTTTATGTTTTTAAAAGGTCAATATTTAGATCAATCAACCAAACTTGGCATGGGGTGGTTAGGTGTAGCTGCAGAAGCTGGCGTTGAAAATTGGTCACATCAATATGATACTTTCTATGCCGCTGCAACATTAGAAGAGAAGCAGCAAATAGATGCAATTGTTGCGCTCTACATTAAGCAGTTTGGTGTTAAAGCTCAAAACATGACTTGCCGAAGGTCAACATCAGCTAGAAGAACATTTGGCGAAATTAAAATTGATTGCACTAAACGTGACGGAGCGGTCACTGTGTATGAAGTAGACACAGTTGAATGAAGCTAGTTGTTAACTAGCTTCTTTTCAAAGTCACTTTTCACTATATCGAGCGCTTTTAATACTTCTTCAGGCTCTACGTCGTGTTGCTCCAGTATCATAATTAAATCAACAGCGAGCTTAATATGCGTTGGCGCTTCCTCAAGAGGGTTGGTCATTTAAATTTTTCTTTTTAGATATTTGACTAATAGCCACATCAATAGCGGTTTGAACACGTTCTTCCATGTGTATGCGTTCAGCTTGTGGTAAATAAAACGCCATATCTACGTCGTAACGAATGTAACGAGGTGGCAGTTGGTTTAACACGGTACAGCAAAAGTCGGCCATAACGTCGTCGTCATATTTTTCGTCTAGTTTTCGTTTTATGATTTCTTCAACAACAATTTTTTCGTAATAGTTATGTATATCGTCGTGTAATCGCATGTTCCTACCGCTTTGTTATGTTCCATTTAAGTAAGTCTATACTAAGGATTGTTATAAATCGATAGCCGCTTTAAATAGTTGTTTATGCACATTGATTAAGCTGTCTAAATTACGTTGGTAACCGCCGCCTAAACCACACATAAGGGGAATGTTATGTTGCTTACAAAAATCAAGAACAAAAAGATCTCGTTCATAAACACCTGTAATAGATACATTTAATAAACCTAGCTCATCTTTTATGTAAATGTCTGCGCCCGCGTTGTACAAAATAATATCTGGCTGATGGATACTTACACACAGCGCAAGTGCGTGTTGTAATGTGTCGATATACTCATCGTTGCCAGATTTAGCAGGTAAAGAAAAGTCGTAATCAGATTGCTGCTTTAAACGCGGAAAGTTTTGCTCGCAATGAATTGAGCAAGTAATGATATTTTTATGGCTTTGCTGATTAATAATCTGCGCTGTGCCGTCGCCTTGGTGCACGTCGCAATCAAAAATCAGCACAGTTTTGGCTTTATAAGTATTTAATAAGTGTGTGGCCGCTATGGCTAAATCGTTAAATATACAAAAACCACTGCCGTAATCGCTATGGGCATGGTGATAACCACCGCTTAAATTGCAGGTTAGTCCGCTTTTTAAAGCCTCTTCTGCTGCTTGAATACTCCCACCGACAGACAGCAATGTTCGTTCAACTAATTGAGCCGAATAAGGAAAGCCCATCTTTTTTATCGCTTTATCAGATAAGTTCCCAGTTAAAAAATTATTAATATATTGCTCGCTATGACATAAGGCTAATTGCGAGGGGCGTGCCTTGGCGGGCTGCTTGAATGCGGTTGGTAAAAAGCCTAAATGTTCTATTTCGGTTTTAAGCCGTTGATATTTTTGAATTGGAAAGCGGTGCTTTTCGGGCAAAGGCAAATTTGAATAAAGAGGGTGGTAGTATAGCTGCATGGACAAAGCCCTAACGGAGTTGCTGTTTTTCTACTTGTTGTATTTTGTCTTCAGTGGCTGAAATGGCTTTTCTGCATCGACCTAAACGTGCGTGAGTACTTAATATTTCAAGGTTAAGCTTTTGAGCTTTTGCTGGGGATGCATTTTCCATTTGCATTTTACGCTCTTCTATCATCAGCATTAAGCGGCGTTCAAACTCATGGTTTTGTTTTAACTCGTCGTAAAGTTCATGAGAAGACTGCATCACTTTTTTTACAGCTTGCTTATAAACAGCCTGTTTTGGGCGAGGTTTAAACCGACTTTTATTTTCTTTTTCCCAAATTGGTGTTGATTTAATGACATTAAATACGGCCTGGACTTGCGATGCAATTCGCTCTAGCGCGTAGGTATAAGCATGGCGGTGATCGCTTGGTGGTAAGCTTGCTACTTCTTCTTCTATTTCGTTTACGTAATCAGCCAGGTTCATGCTTTTAGTTTGAAATACAGCGCGGTCAAATAGGCTAGGTTGTGCTTGCATATAACGGTTTTTAGCAAACAATTTAGCTCTGTCAAATTGCTCAGCTTGTTGCTTGAGCGAAGTAACTTGCTGTTGTAGTTTTTCTAATGCATTCACTTGCATGCTAAAAGTAAGCCTCGTAAATGAGTTTTAATGCTAAAAGTATAACCATGGTATTAAAAACAGGGCGTATAAATTTACTACCAAACCTAATTGCAGAGTGCGCACCAAACCAGGCTCCTAACATAATAAAAAAGCCCATTGTTATACCAAGCAAAAAGTTTACATGCCCTAAAGCTACAAAGGTTATAAGAGAAATAAAGTTAGACACAAAGTTCATAGAGCGGGCTAAACCGCAATTAAGAAGCAAGTTCATTTTATAAAGCATGCCGTTAGACGCGGTCCAAAATGTGCCGGTGCCTGGGCCTGCTAATCCATCAAAAAAACCGAGTGCTAGGCCTTGGACCCACTGCTTTACTTTCATTGCATTGTTGAGTTTTGGTAACTCATCACCTTGTGTGGTGCTCAAATTTCCAAATAAGCTGTAGCAGGCAACAACAATAATTATAATTGGTAGCAACTTATTTAAAAAATCGATGCTTAAATAATCAACAATAACCGTGCCTAGTAGCGCGCCTATTGCGGTTGCAATAATTGATGCCAACCAAAACTTGGGGCTAAAAAGGTTTTTTTTGTAATAGGTAAAACTTGCTGTTAACGAACCAAAGCTCGCAGCGAGTTTATTAGTACCTAATGTTAGGTGCGGTGGTAAACCGGCCGTAAGTAATGCGGGCACGGTTAACATGCCACCGCCACCGGCTATTGCATCTATAAAGCCTGCTGCCAATGCAACAGCACATAAAATTGCCCAAGTTGTCGGGTCGAGTGCGAGTTCAAACATTAATAGTCTATTTGTCTTTTAAATGGTGGTAGGGTGTCGAGCATGGCTTTACCGTAGCGTTTGGTTACTAAACGCCTATCAAGAATAGTAATACAGCCTTCGTCACTCTCTTTTCGCAGCAGTCTACCACAGCTTTGTACCAATTTCTTAGCAGCATCTGGGACTGTAATTGTTAAAAACGGATTACCGCCTTTGCTTTGCACAAATTCTGCTTGCGCTTCTTCTATTGGAGAGGTAGGCACAGCAAAAGGGATTTTTGTGATAATGAGGTTCTCTAAATATTTACCAGGTAAATCAAGACCTTCTGAAAGACTTTGCGTACCAAATAAAATACTACCTTTACCGCTATCAATATTTTGGCTGTGTTTTTTAAGCAGTGCTTCTCTCGACATCTCACCTTGTACTAATAAGTTAAAACCTTTTGTTCTAAGAAACTTTGCTACATGGTCCATTTGCCAGTACGAGGCAAACAAGACTAAGTTTGCCTTTTTAGTGCTTAAATACTCTGGCAAAGTGGTTGCTAAGTGATCGCTAAAGTCTTTATCGGTAGGTTCAACTTTAGACACAGGAATGCGTAATGTTGCCTGTTTTGGGTAATCAAAGGGCGAGGGAACCTTTATAAATTTAACGCCTTCCTCTTTTGCTAAACCACTTTCATAAGCAAAATGGTCAAACGAACCAAGTGCACTTAATGTGGCAGAACATAAAACAGCGCCGGCGCACTCGTTCCAAAGTTTGTCTTTTAGGTAGTAGCCTACTTCAATGGGGCTGTCGCTTAAAAGGTGGTCATGATGACTTTTATATTCAAGGCGTTTTATCCAACGTGCGTGGGGTATGCCTTCTCCTTTGTTGGCATAACTAAACCATAATTTATTTAGTTGTTCTAAACGATTAATGTAGTGACCGCTTTCAGCAAGAATAGGATCGGCAATATAAGGTTTTATGTCGCCGTCGCTCACATCTTGTGTAAGGGTGTCGTGCATTTTATTTAAACAACGCAGTGCATCTTGTGTGGCTTCGCTTATATCTTTTGCTTTGCTGTGTAGCGATTTGGGTATTTCACCATGTTCGAAACGGTATGTGTCGTCTTTTGAATATTCAAAGTCAGCATTATCAAGAATATCTCTCACTACTTTTAGGTCTTTATTTGCATCGTTTATACTATCGCAAAGCTTAAAGTTTTGACCTATGGCTCTTTGTCCTACTAGCACTTTTGCCATTTTTCCACTGAATTTAGTGAGCTTATCGAGCCATTCTATTGTGCCTTTAATGGTTGCTGCAGCAGACGAAAAATCGCGTGTTATATGGGCTAAATGGTGTGCTTCATCAATTACATAAATAGTGTTGTCTGGCTCGGGTAAAATTTTACCACCGCCTAAGTCTAAATCAGCCAGTAGCAGAGAGTGATTAATAACCAGCACATCCATTTGCATGAGTTGTTGGCGAGCTAATTGAAATGGGCAAGTCAAATGCGCTTTCATTTGGCGCTGACAAGCATGCTTGTCACACGCAATTAAATTCCAAACTCTGTCGGGAATTGTATCTGCCCAGCTATCTCTATCGCCTTGCCATTTTTTATTTACGTAAGCATCGTATAGCCCTTGCAAGCATTTGCTTTCCATATCACTTAATGGAGAGGTAAGCGTTGGCATAAAGTCCATTTGAGTTTGGCTATCACCATTAACAGCATTATGTAGTTTATGGGCGCAAATATAACGGTGGCGTCCTTTAACTAAATCAAACTTAAAGTCGAGCCCAGAATGTGTTTTAAAAAAAGGCAGTTCCTTTGCAATTAATTGCTCTTGCAATGCCACGGTAGCCGTAGAAATTACTAGCTTCTTTTTTTGTGCCAATGCTAAAGGCAAGGCCCCCAAACAATAAGCAAGTGACTTACCGGTACCTGTGCCAGCTTCTATGACGCAAATTCGTTGTTTTTTGTGATACTCACCAGCCAATGTTTTTGCAATTTCTGCAACAAGGTAATTTTGACTGCTGCGCGGCCTATAATCATTCAGGTTTTTAGCCACATGCTGATGCACTTGCCTAATAGTTTTTTTTAGAGAGTCAGAAAGCATGGAATGATTTGCCTAAAGTATGTATATAATTACAGTGTGTATATTAAGTGGGATCGTGCATTGACACAAGCAATCTATCAGGGCTTTATTTTATCAAGGCAACAATATTCGTCTAAACATAGTGAGGGGATCACACTATGCTATTGGCTTGCATCCGATCACGGCCCAATTAAAGTTGTTATTGAAAATCAGCAAGCTGTGTTTTTTATTTCACAAGAACAACAGCAACATGCCCAGCAGTTATTAGATAGCGCACGTATAAGTGTTAATTTTAAAACAATTGAAATGAGTCACTTTAACGGCAAAGCCTGTGTTGCCTGCTATTTTAATAATACCAGCAGTATTTATAAGGCACGAACATTATTTGAAAACACCATAACTGTTTACGAGGGTGATATTCGCCACAGCGATCGCTTTTTAATGGAGCGCTTTATTAGAGGTGGTGTTTGGGTTACTGGAGATGTTAGTCAAAAAAACGGCTTTTTACTTATACAAAACGCAAAGTTGAAAGCAAATACAGATTACACGCCCAAGCTTAAGTCGCTGTCATTAGACATTGAATGTGATGGGGAAGGAGTGCTTTTTTCAATTGGTCTTGTTGGTAATGGACTTGACTGCGTTTTAATGATTGGCGAACCACACAATCATAGTGAACAAATCAACATTGACTGGTGTTTAGATGAGCTTGAGTTACTTACAAAGTTACATACTTATTTAAGTAGTAATGATCCCGACATTATTATTGGGTGGAATGTAATAGAGTTTGATTTTACAGTACTTAATGCCCGTGCTGAAGCACTTGGAATTTCCCTTAAATTGGGCAGAGATAACCAATCAATCAATATCAATACGGGGCACTATACACGCCTTACGTTGCCAGGAAGATGTGTTGTTGATGGAATTGACACTTTAAAAAATGCGACTTACCACTTTGATAATTACTCTTTAGGGAACATTGCCGAAAAAGTATTAGGTGAAGCTAAATTAATACAATCTGACAATCGGTTAGGTGAAATTATCCGTCAATTTAATGAGGATAAACTGACTCTAGCGGCTTATAACCGTCAAGACTGTATTTTAGTTAATCGTATTTTTACTAAATTAAATTTATATGAGTTTGCTATTGTTCGCACACAGTTAACAGGCCTTGAGCTTGAGCGAATGGGCGGCTCTGTAGCTGCTTTTACTAATTTGTATTTACCCTTGCTGCACCGCAGTGGTTATGTAGCCCCTAATTTAGGTGACCATGGTTTGTCTTTTGACAGCCCTGGTGGTTACGTGATGGACTCATTGCCTGGGCTTTATAAAAATATTCTGGTTTTAGATTTTAAAAGTTTATACCCCTCTATTATGCGCACTTTTTGTATTGATCCCCTAGGGTTAATAAAAGGGTTAAATGCCCCTAATGATGCAATACAAGGCTTTAATAATGCAGTGTTTTCTCGTAGTGAGCATCATTTACCAAAGTTAATTGAATACCTAACTAAAACCCGTCAAAACGCCAAAGACACCAACCAACCAATGTTATCGCAAGCAATTAAAATTATTATGAACAGCTTATATGGTGTACTTGGATCTAAGGGATGTCGATTTTATGATCCTCGTTTATCAAGTTCTATTACGCTGCGCGGCCATGAAATTATGCAAACGACGCGTAAATGGATGGAGGAGCTTGGGTACAGTGTTATTTATGGTGATACAGACTCAATTTTTGTAAAAGTGGATGAGAGCTTAACTGCCCAATGCTGCAATAAAATTGGTAATGAATTGATGACTCATATTAATCATCAGTGGGAGCGGCATATAGCGAAGCATTTTAATTTAAAAAGCTATTTAGAAATTGAATTTGAAACCCATTACAGTCCCTTTTTTATGCCTACAATTCGCGATAAAAAAACGGGCTCTAAAAAACGTTACGTTGGTAAAATAGTAAAAAGTGATGAATCTAAAATCGTCTTTAAAGGTATGGAAACCGTGAGAAGTGATTGGACTGAATTTGCCCAAGAGTTTCAAAAAGAGCTATTTGAGACCTTATTTGATTCACAATTTGAAATTGCCCAACTTGACGAAATAGTAAAAGACTATACCAAACGATTGTATAGCGGAGAGTTTGATCAAAAGCTTGTTTATAAAAAACGCCTTGGTAGAAATTTAAACGATTACGAAAAAAATATTCCACCACATGTACAAGCGGTAAAAAAACACAAGGCAGAACATCCTGACTTTGAGGTAAGACGCGGGCAAATTATAGAGTATGTTTATGCAATGTCAGGGGCAGAAATTTTTAATGGAAAAAATGCACTTAATTATCAGCTATATTTGCAGCGCCAATTAACGCCAATTTCTAATTCAATTATTGACTCTATAATATCAAGGTCAGAAAAAAAACCTATCAATGGACAGCTTTCACTTATCAACTTTTAGGTTAATAAGTGGCCAGTTATCACGTAAAAGTTAAATTTTATAGAGATAATAATTTTATATTTAAAATATGATATCTTTTGGATTGTTAAATAAAAATATTTTAGTTTCAATTTTTAACCATATAAACAGAAGCTTAGATTGTTTTCTCTCCAGTTTTTTGCAACTGAATCACTTCTTTAATAATTAAATATTAATGCAACGTTAATTCCTTGTTGACCTTGTTGTTTCACTAGTATTATCATTGGTCACACAATCGTAGCGTTTCGTAACAAGTTATGTGCCGCTAGATTGAAAAAATTATAATTAATAAATGTATTCCTGGGAGAATCAAATGTTAAATAGCAAAATCTCAAAAGCAGTTCGCTTAGCGATCGCTTTTGGTGCAGCATCTACAGCTGCGTTTTCAGCAAGTTCTTTTGCTGCAGAAGAAGAATCTGCAGAAAAAGTTGAGCGTATCCAAGTAACTGGTTCACGCATCAAGCGTAGTGACCTTGAAGGTGCTTCACCAGTAATCTCTATTACTGCTGCAGATATCCGTATGGAAGGTGACTTCACAGTTGCTGATGCTCTTCGCTCAAGCTCACTGAACTCTTTCGGCTCATTCTCTGAGCGTTCAGGTAGCTCAGCACAATCTCAAGCAACTATTAACTTACGTGGTGCTGGTTCACGTCGTACGCTAGTTCTTTTAAACGGCCGTCGTTTCCCTGGTTCACCAACTCTTGGTGGCGCATCAGCTAACTTGAACGCTATTCCAATGGCCGCTGTAGCACGTATCGATATCATGACTGAAGGTGCTTCTTCAATCTATGGTTCTGATGCAATGGCTGGTGTTGTTAACGTTATATTGAAAGATAACTTCGAAGGTTTAACTTTCAACGTTGGTGCTGGTCATCGTGACCAAGATGAAGGTACTACATCTTCAGAGTTTTCAGTAGTTGGTGGTGTTACAAACGATAAAGGTAACATTACTTTTGCATTCGACCACCAAAAACGTAAAGGCATTAGTGACGCGGCTCGTGACTACACTAAAGCACAAATTGGCGATTTAGATGGTGATGGCGATATCGAAGCATACACTGCTGATACTGTTGGTTGGTCTTACTTTGGTGCTACAGTTTTATCTCCAGATTTCGCAACTGCTTCTGCTTCTTTAAAGTGTGATGACTTAATCGCAGAATACGGCGAAGATACTTTCCGTCGTGTAGACGCAAATGAAGATTGGGGCCCAGGTTCTGAGTACTGTATGTATGCGTACGGTAACGTATCTTACAACACAGCTTCAATTGACCGTAACACTTTATACCTAAGCTCTAACTATGAAGTAGCTGACGATATCGAATGGTTTGCTCAAGCAATGTTTGTTCAAAACTCTTCATTTGGTCGCTACGCTCCTCCTGCTGCTGCATGGACAAACATGTCAGCGGACAACGAACATAACCCTTACGGTGTAGATGGTGCATACGGTTTATTCCGTTGGGTAGGTATTGGTACTCGTGATGGTAATGTTGACGATTACAACATTGACCTTACAACAGGTCTTCGTGGTGAGTTAGATTGGAACAACGCTTCTTGGGAAGTTTACTACCACCGTAACAAAGCCGATAACAAATCAATCGGTGAATTTTACCTGTCTTACTCAGGTCTAGCTTATAACGAGCAAAATGATATCGACCTAGGTTCTGATGAGGGCGTTGCAAACATGAAAGCAACAACTCTTCAACAATCTACTTCTACGTTTGACCAATACTTTGGTGGTATCGGTTTTGACCTTGGTGAATTAGATGGCGGCGCTATCGCTCACTACGTTGGTATGGAATACTTCGAGCAAACATACGCAGACATCTACGACGGTCAATCTGAAGCTGGTCTTATTGGTGGTTCAGCAGGTAACTCTGCTGCAGGTGATCGTGATGTGACAGCTGTGTTTATAGAAACAGTTCTTCCAGTTACAGACACTTTTGAGCTAAACCTTAAAGCTCGTTACGATGATTACTCAGACTTTGGCGATAACGTTGCTCCTGCAGTTTCTGCTCGTTGGGAAGTTTCTGAAGGTGTTGTACTTCGTGGTTCTTACTCAGAGTCTTTCCGTGCTCCTGGTTTAGATTTATTAAACCAAGCTCGTACTTTCTCTGCTGAGTCAGCGATTGATTACAACAACGGTTCAACTGTTTCACGTCAATACGATACTTACTACACAGCTAACTCAGAGCTAGGTGCTGAAACATCTGACTACATCAACTTAGGTGTAGCTTGGGATGTAAACGATAACTTAGGTCTTAAACTTGATTACTTCATGTTAGAAGTTGAAGATGTAATTCAATCTAAATCTCTTCAAGGTCTAATTTCTGACGAAGCTGCTGGCCTAATCAGTGCTGTTAGTGTTGATACAGATACTTCAAACGAAACATTCTATCTTAAGCGTGCAGCGTCTGGTGTTTTAGTTGAAGCGGGTACTTCTTACTTCAACGGCGCTGGTTTTGAAATTGAAGGTATCGACTTTACTATCAATGCAAACCTTGAAACTGAATTTGGTGAGCTTCGTTTCAGCAACGTGAACAGCTTCACACTTGCTTATGACTCTGAAGTTGGTGGTGTTGTTCAGGATACAGCTGGTTGGTCTGGTCAACCAGATCTTAAATCAGTTGCAACTATCTCTTGGTCTTATGAAGATCACCTAATCTCTTGGAACTCAACTTACACAGCTGACACTTCAGAAACAGAAGTAGACAGCGATGGTGACGGTTTCTACGAGCAAACAGGTAAACTAGACAGCTGGTTAATCCACAACTTCACATACAGCTACAACGCTGGTGATTATGGTGCGATTACATTTACAGTAAATAACCTTACTGATGAAGACCCAGTGTTCTCTTCAGCAGGTACTTGGGATAACCAAGATCTTTACAATAACTTCGGTCGTGACTACCGTGTTAACTACACAATTAGTTTCTAAACCTTAGTTTAAATTTTAAAAAGGGCTGATTTTTCAGCCCTTTTTTTATTTGGAGATGATATGAAATCTTATTGGAGTGAGTATTGGGCTCAGGGGTATATAACGTCATTTGGTCAAGATATTAAAGGTAACTATACGGGGAAACTCAAAGATTGCTGGTTAGAACTAGGTAACGAATTAAAAGAGAATTCTAAAATTTTAGACCTAGGGACAGGCAATGGGGCACTGATCGACCTTATCCAAAAAAATATAAGCAAAGGGTTAAATTTTACGGGGATTGATCCTGCGACTATAAACTTAGATGCGACTAAAGATATACATGGTACTTTTTTATCGGGTGTATTTGCTGAAGCACTTCCTTTTGAGGAAGAGAAATTTGATGCTGTTATATCTCAGTTTGCACTAGAATATAGTGATGTTCAGGTAAGTATAGAAGAAATGCTTAGGGTACTTAAACCTAAAGGAGTGGTTCAGATTATATGCCATGACATAAACTCTGACATTGTTGTTCCTAATGTTCAAATCCTAGAATCTGCAATTAGGGTACAAGCTACTATGGTTCCTGTTATCTCGGAAATTATCAATGCAATCCAAAATAAATCTGACACAGAGAAAGTGCACTCAGCCTATTTAAAGAAATTGATTAATGATGATATAAAAATTAACCCACATGCTATAAATGCAACGTTATTGACCAATTTTTATGAGTTTATATTAAAAAATCGTTCTATTGATTTAAACAAAGCTTTTTCTTTATTTCAATCAGAGTTAGAAGGATTAATTTTTAGATTAACAGACCTAAAAAGTGCTGCAGCGAAAAACTCAGCCGTATATTCTCTCTTATCAGAATTTTGTGAAATAGAAAAGACTGATTTAATCGACTCTAATAGAGAAAAAATAGGTACTCTTTATAAGGGCTATAAGAATTAGCTTCAAAGGTAACAGCTGTTTATGTATTTTAGTGAGTGATACTGAAAATACACCATTATAAAATTATTCTTTTTTACTGATGATATATTTTACAGCTACAATTATACTACTATATTAACTTTAGAATATTTAATTTCGATGAGATAAGTAAATGAAAGAAGTTCGAGCTTTTATAAAGACCGCATCCTTAACTGAACTTGAAAAAGCAAAACAATTAGTTACTGATGCAATTTCAAAATATACCCAACAGCAAAAAGCAAAACAGGAAGTTTTGGATCTTTTAAAAGAAAAAGGACTTACGTTAGAAGATTTACAAGATATTACCTCAGATAAACGTACTAAAGTTGCGCCTAAGTACCGAATGGAACTAAATGGTGAAGTAATAGAGTGGACCGGCCGGGGTCGTCGTCCCAAAGCGTTTGAAGGCGTTGAGCTTGAAAAGTATTTAGCTAAATAATTATATTAGTGGTTAGAAATTAGTTTTTGAATACCTAATAAGTTAATTAGGTATTCAAATGACTTTTCAGTAACTATAACCCTTTCTCATTCCTTAGTCCCTTGGTTTGATACCACTTCTGCTAACAAAGTTATACTGATCGTAGCTTATAACTTAATAGTAATCTAATAAGCCGCTTATTCCTAAAACGGCGATTAACGTTTCGGTACGCGAGTACCATTAAGTATTCAATCATCGAACATTTCTAAGCTTTTTAGCACTTCATTATTTATAACTTATAAAAGCTACACCTTAACGCAATCTGTGTTGATAAGTTTGTAAACTTGTGGTTAATATATAGATTCAAAACAGGTACTAATGTTAATTTATTTGTTTTGAATCAAAATAATTAAAATACAAACAGGGATTTCAATATGATAAATAATAAAGTTTCAAAAGCAGTTCGCTTAGCGATTGCTTTTGGTGCGGCATCAACAGCTGCTTTTTCAGTAAACTCATTTGCTGAAGAGCAAGAAGGAGCCGAAAAAGTAGAGCGAATTGAAGTGACAGGCTCTCGTATTTTACGTGAGGGGGCAATAGCACCTTCACCAGTTACAGTTATTACAGGTGAAGATCTAGTTAGTACTGGTGCAATGAATATTGGTGAAGTTTTAAATAAATTACCAGCATTAGCTACCACATACTCGCTTGCTAACTCAGGTCGTTTTATAGGCACGGCTGGTATCAGCTTACTTGACTTACGGGGAATGGGCAGCTCTCGTACCCTAGTATTGGTAGATGGTAAGCGTCATGTTGCTAGTGCGCCTGGTACATCATCAGTAGATACCAATACAATACCTAGCGCTTGGATTGAAAAAGTAGAAATAATTACAGGTGGTGCTTCTGCTGTTTATGGCGCAGATGCTGTAACTGGCGTTGTTAACTTTATATTGAAAAAAGATGTTACAGGTTTTAACGCAACCGCTACAAAGGGTTATGCAGATAATAGTAAATATCAAAATGAGAAATTTACATTATCATATGGCACAGATTTTAACGAAGGCCGTGGTAATGCTGCATTTTCAGTCGAATATAATGCCCAGGACTCATTGAATGCGCTTGATAATCCATGGACGGCAACGTCATATGCATCTTTACCTTATGATGTGGTTACAGGTCAAACTCGACCAGATGACCAAATTGATAGTGAGGACTATCCTGATAAATTTCTATTACCAAACGCAGGTTATTACCTAATATCAAACCAAGGCACAGTGTGGAATCCATTCACTGGTGGCATAATGGGTAAGTTTAATGGTGATAGTACACTTGGTGATGTTTACACTGGACCTATTGCGGATGGTTCCTTTTGTGCAAGCCCTGGTTGTGATTATATTAATTTAAGACAATATTCAGAAATTCAACCAAAATTTGATCGTGTAAACTTTAACTTTAAAACGAATTATGATGTTACGGATGAACTGAACGTTTATTTTCAAGCAAAATACTCTAAAACTGAGGGTGAAAATGTTGGACAGCCGTTTTTCCGTTTTTACAGTGGTGCCAACTTAATTCAACGAGACAATGCATTCTTAACACCAGATGTTGCTCAGTTAATGGACGACAACGACTTACCCTTTATTGGTGTTAACAAAATGTTTAATGATATTGGTCGTCGTCTAGAAGAAAACACTCGTGAAACAACGCGCTTTGTAGCTGGTATTCAAGGCGAAATCAGTGAAGACTGGTCTATGGATATTTCACTCGTACATGGTAAATCAGAAATTGAGCGTATTAACGGTGCTAACGTTATTATGGCAAATTATGCTAATGCTATAGATGCTGTATTTGATGATAGCGGAAGTATTGTTTGTCGTGATGAAGCAGCCCGTGCTGATGGCTGTGTAGCTGCGAATATAATGGGTGACGGCGCTATTAGCCAAGAAGCGATTGACTATGTAACAACGACTTCAATTGGTACGTCTGAAATTAAACAAACCGTGTTCAATGCAACATTTAGCAACTCTGCTATTTTTGAGCTACCTGCGGGTATGGTTGGATTTGCTGGCGGTGTTGAATACCGAGATGAAACAAGTGTTACTATTGAAGATGCCTTTGCTAAAACAGGTGCTACATTCTTTAATGCGCTCGGTGAGACTGATGGTGGATATGATGTAACTGAAGCATTTTTTGAATTATCAGTTCCGCTTATTGAAGATGTATTTTTAATTGATACCTTAGTATTTGATACAGCAGTTCGTTATGCTGATTACTCAACAATTGGTGATACAACAAGCTGGAAGTTAGGACTTGATTGGACTGTTACACCAGAGCTTCGTGCTAGGTTTACATTGTCAGAAGCTATGCGAGCGCCAAATATTGATGAGTTATTCTCTGGTCAAAGCCAGTCTTTCGCAGGTGTTGACGATAGTTGTAAGGTGTCAGAGCTTGCTCAATTAAGCGATTCAGGTCGTGCTATCCGAGAGCAAAACTGTGCAGCATTAGGCGTTCCAGCAGATTTTGATTCAAACTACGATAGCGCAACGCTTGAAACTTTAGTGGGTGGTAACCCTGATCTTCAACCTGAAGAGTCTAGATCAATCACTGCAGGTATTGTTTATCAACCTGAGTGGTTAGAGGGTTTCAGTGTAACAGCTGATTACTGGGAAATTGATATTGATGATACAATTAGCGGTATCGGCTTTCAAACAATTATAGACCGTTGTGTTGATTCACCAACAGGCATTGATAATCAGTTTTGTGGCCTGATTACTCGTGATCCAAATACAAGTGAAATTACGCTTCTTAAAGGGTTTGCATTGAACATTGCTCGAAGCTTAAATTCTGGTGTCGATTTTGAGTTTGGTTATGATTTTGATGCGCTAGGCGGAAGTTTTGGTACTAGTTTTATTGGTACATACTTAATTGAAGCAAAAGACTTTCCATTCTCAGCTGAGCCTGAAAATTACACTGATTATGAAGGTGTGTTAGGTGATGAAACATGGCAAGGCAGTATCTCCGTTGATTATACATACGAAAATCTTGTATTAGATTTTAGTACTCGCTTTATTAACGGTGTTGAGTTGTACGATCATAAGTCTATTGAAACAAATCCAAACCCATCTAACCAGATGCGTTACGGTTCTTACTTTATAACTGATGCATCAGTTGCTTATAAGTTTGATAGTGGAGTTGGCTTTAAGTTAGGTGTTGATAACCTATTTAATCGTGGCTTACCTGGTAGCACTACCGGTACAGGTGCAGGATCGGCAATTTACGACAATATTGGTCGATTTGCTTACCTACAAGCTTCTTATAAGTTCTAAGTTTAATGTTTTGATGCATAAACTGAACGTATAAAAAGCAATTACATTTTAAAGTAATTACAAGCCCTCTTAGTTTTTATTAAGGGGGCTTTTTATATTAAGGTACAATAGTAAATATATAATATGAACTCTTACATTTATGAGCTATAAACTTAGACCCTATCAGCAAGAGGCGGTTGAACGCACCGTTGTTCACTTTAGAAAAACCAATGATCCCGCAGTTATTGTGTTGCCAACAGGTGCAGGTAAAAGTTTAGTCATCGCTGAGCTTGCCCGTATAGCTAAACAAAAAATATTGGTCCTTGCTCATGTTAAAGAACTTGTAGAGCAAAATTCACAAAAATATAAAAGTTTTGGTTTAGAGGCGAGTATATTTTCCGCAGGTTTAAAAGAAAAATCTTTAACCCATCAAGTCACTTTTGCTAGTGTGCAGTCACTTTCACGTAATTTGGATAAACTCAATGAGCATTATTCTTTACTTATTATTGATGAATGCCACAGAGTAAATGGTGATAAAAAAAGCCAATACGGTAAAGTTATAAGTGCATTACAGTCGTATAACCCACATTTAAAAGTATTGGGTTTAACGGCTACGCCTTATCGTTTAGGCATGGGGTGGATATACCATCACCATTATCATGGTTTTGTTAAAGGAACTACAGAAAGCCCATTTAAACGTTGTATATTTGAATTGCCGCTTAGGTACATGATTAAAAATAACTATTTAACCCCACCAAATGAAGTTGATGCTGCCATTAACCACTACGATTTTTCGTCTTTAGAAACGAATGCGTTTGGCCAATACACTGCCGATGATATGAACGCGCTTTTAAAAAGTAACGAGCGAGCAACTCAGGCTATTCTTAAACAAGTGATTGAATATAGCGAACAGCGCAAAGGTGTAATGGTTTTTGCGGCAACAGTTATGCATGCCCAAGAAATATTAAGCTACTTACCAACAGCCCAAAGCGCGCTAATTACAGGCGATACGCCTAATATTGAACGCGATAAAATCATTTCTGCGTTTAAAAGTAAAACGTTAAAGTATTTGGTTAATGTTTCTGTATTAACAACCGGCTTTGATGCGCCACATGTCGATTTTATTGCCATCTTGCGTCCTACAGAGTCTGTAAGCTTATACCAACAAATTGTAGGTCGGGGCTTACGATTATCAGAATCTAAAACCGATTGCTTAGTGATTGATTATGCCGGAAATGGTTTTAATTTATTTCACCCTGAAGTAGGGGATAAAAAAGGCGACAGCGATAATGAACCTGTACAAGTGCTTTGTCCAGGTTGTGGGTTTGCTAATATATTTTGGGGTAAAACGAACTCTGCTGGCAAAGTTGTTGAGCATTTTGGTAGACGTTGCCAAGGGTTATTAGAAGACGATGAAGGTAGCAAAGAGCAGTGCGATTATCGTTTTAGATTTAAAGAGTGTGAGGAATGTGGTGCGCAAAACGATATTGCTGCTCGAAAATGCCACGACTGCGGCGCTATAATGGCTGATCCTGACGACAAGTTGCGTAATGCGCTAAACTTAAAAGATGCATTAGTGCTTCGTTGTAGTGGGCTAACAGTAACTCAACTTAAAGACGAGCTAATCAAAGTTACTTATTTTGACGAAGACGGCACTAGTTGTGATGAAGTTTATAACCTTGCCAGTAAAGGCGGTCAGTTTATCTTTAATAAACAATTTGGCAAACGGCTTGCGCATGGACAAAAACCAACAGACTTTAAAGCAGCAGAACAGGTAATTAAAGCGCAGTTAGACTTGGTGCCCCCTGACTTTGTGATTGCGCGAAAAAGTAAAAAATATGGTTGGAAAGTAGCAGATAAGCTATTTGATTATAAGGGGAGTTTTAGAAAGGCAAATCAGTTAAGTCGTTAAACTTAACTGATTTTTAATATATTAAGCGGCGTCTTCGTCCATTAATCCCCAGCCGTCACCGTAACCGTTATAGCCATTCGCTATACTTTCTAGGTACTGTTCAGCTTGGCCTAGTAATGTGTGCTCTGGTACCATTTGTACATGAGTAATTACTTCCCAAACGCCAGTGTCTTTGCATTTTTCGACGTCGGCGGTTTGTACTAATGCATCAGAAACAATATCTTTAGCAAACTTATCAGCATCGGCTTGTTGCTCAAATAAAATGAAAAAGTCGATTTGCTGCATTTTGCTTAAATCGACGCCTGCAGCGGCTATTTCGGCTAACAGCTGGCCGTTTTCGTCATCTGGAAATTGCATTAAAAACTCATCTAAAAATAATTTTGTGTTCGTTGGCACTATTGTAACTAAAATATTGTCTTAACGCGTACTAATTTTATCTTCTTCACATTTCATATTTAAACTGAGTTTGTCATTAAGTTAATGTGTTGCTCATTATGGCTATGTTAATATGCGCCACATTAGCTCATTTTAAGTAGTATATAAGAGTAAGGATATTTGCTTGTTTATTAAGTTTTTACGTTGCATGTGTATTGCCACTGTTTTTATGGCTGCAAATTCCTATGCGGTAGAAAAAGTCATCGAAGACTACAAAATTAAAGGCATAAATGGTGATTTAGAAAAAAACGTAGCGCTTTACTTAAAGCAGCTTACAGGTGAAAAACCAACAAGAACCCTTCAACGTTATGCTAAAAGTCAGGTACAAAACAGCATAAAAGCACTGGGTTACTACAGCCCAACAGTTGAGGTTGAATTTGATAAAGACGATAGTGAACTCGTTGTAAAAATTGAGCGTGGTCCTGCAACACGGATAGACGCCATTAACATTACATTAAATGGTGAAGGGAAGAACGATAAACAATTACAAACCATTATTAAAAACACCAATTTAAAACAGGGTGATGTTCTAAACCATGGTGACTATGAATCAGCGTATAAAAAAATAGAATCTATGCTTTTGGAGCTTGGCTATTTTGATGCTAAATGGCCTGCCCGCAAATTAGAAGTTTCAATTAAAAAAAATAGTGCCGTTGTCACGTTTGTGATTGATACCGGTGTGCGTTATCAATATGGCAGTATTGAAATTACCAGTGATACGCCAGCTGAAAAATATATTCGTTCTTTGTCACCATTTACTCAAGGACAACCTTATAAATCAACTTACATAGCCGACTATAACCTTGAGCTTTCGAGCACACCTTATTTTGCTAGTGTGCGTGTTTATGCTGAGATTGCAGCGCGCAAAAACGCCCAAGTTCCTATCAAAGTTGAGGTTGTTCCTAAGCCTGCAAATAGCTTTGAAATTGGCGGCGGTGTTTCTGAAAGTGAGCCTAGGTTCCGTTTTAAGTGGAGTAAACCTTGGATCACAGAGGATGGCCATTACCTTGATACAAATATGAATATTGCTGAAAAGCAACAAGATCTCTCAATGGCATACACGGTTCCTGTAGACGACCCTAATGATGATTTATGGCGTTTTTCAGTGGGTTATAAACTGGAAGACGAACTTGCAGATGATGTCTACAGCGAGATATTAACCGCACAATTACAAAGGCAGTGGCTTACAGAAGAAAAATGGGTAAGAACAGCGTTTTTACGCAGAGACCAAGAGACGTATCGTCTGGGCGATGATCCAGAAGAATCAACCGAAATGTTAATGCCCGGAATTAGTTATGCTCGCAAAAGTTTAAAAGGCGGAACGACTCCTTATTGGGGCGAGCAATGGCTTATATCAGCAGAGTTTGGCCTAGATGATGCGCTTTCCAGCACGAATTTGTTGAGGGTTCAATTACAGCATGCATGGCTTCGTACATACCTTAATAAGCATTTAGTTTTTCTTAAGGCAAACATTGGCGCAATGCTAGTTGATGACATAAATAATGTACCGTATTCACTGCGGTTTTATGCCGGCGGTGATCAAAGCGTTCGTGGTTTTGCTTATCAGTCAATTTCGCCAGAAAATGATGATGGTGAACTAATAGGGGGTAAATATTTGCTTGCTGGCACTATGGAGTACAACTATCAGTTTGCTCAAAATTGGCGTGCAGCATTATTTGTTGATGGTGGTACTGCTACGAATGATTTTTCAGATGAATTTGAAGTGGGTGCTGGTTTTGGTTTTCGATATTTAACGCCTGTGGGCCCTGTACGAATAGATCACGCTTGGGGCTTAACTAAAGATAGCAAAAGTACCCGTTTGAGTATTACCATAGGGCCAGAAATTTAATGCCAATATTAAAAAAAATAACAGCCACAGTAAGTGCAATTTTAGTTTCGCTAATTATTAGCGTATTTTGTTTATTATTTACTGCACCCGGTAATCAATTTATTGCCTATACGGCAAATAAAGTTGTTGATGGATTACACATAGAAATTAAAGATGGCCGCTTTATTTATAACGATGTGTTTAATGTTCGTTTTAAAAATAATGGTTTAGATTTTAATGCTCAGCAATTAAAAATAGATTTATTTTGGTGGCAGTGTGATGGTATCTGTATTGATAATTTTAGCGCTAAATCTATAAAATTAACCTTGCCAAAAACAGTTGAAGCGCTAGATGAAACACCCTCTGAGCCCCTTGAAAAAATTACTTTACCTTTTAATGTTTCAATAAAAAATATAGCGGTTAATGAGTTTACATTAAACCACCCTAGTGCAGATGTGAGCGTTAATAACTTTAAACTATCAGCTAAAGCTGAAGGCTCAAAACTCACAGTAAAAAGCTTAAATATCCCGAGTATACTTGTTGCTTTAAAAGAGCAAGAACAACCTGCCAAGGCGCAAACTGCTCAAAGCAACAAAGCTGCACTTACGCAATTACCAGCACTTCCTGATATTGAATTTACATCACCCATTGATTTGGCCATTGAATCCTTTGATATCGCAAAGGTAACAATTGAGCAGGGCGATGCGCAGCATAATATCGAAAACATTTCGCTGCAATTAAGTGTAGAAGATGCCGTGATTAATTTGAAGTCGCTTTCAGCTACCTATGAGCAGTGGCAGCTTAATACCCAATTAGATGCAGAGCTTTTAGGTAACTTGCCTGTAAAAGGCTTAGTGACTTTAAATAGTGACGAGCACCAAGCAAACTTAGAGTTAAACGGTGATTTAGCTGACTTAAATTTAAATTTACAAACGAGTGGACAATATCCGCTCACGTTAACAGCGAATGCTAATTTAAAGCAAAAAAATTACCCATTTGAGCTAAGCGGTAACATTAACCAATGGCTTATTGATGCGCAAAGTAACGAACTAAAAGTTAAAAATGTAAGCCTTAATGCAAATGGTAATGCCGATGACTACCAACTCAATTTGCAGGCAAACAGCCAATTAGGCGCTTATCCGGCTGTTAATCTTAATACTCAGCTAACAGGCGGTTTAACTCAAGCTGTGCTTAAAACATTAAGTATTAAGGCTCACGAAAGTAGTGCGATTATAAAAGCTAATGTCGATTGGCAACAGGGCATTAAAGCGAGTTTTAACGGCTCGCTTTCAAACCTAAAATCGCAGTATTTTACGGATGCTGTAACCAGCGATATTTCAGGGCAATTTAAAGGTTCATTCAATGCGGAAGAAGGCTCGTGGCAACTACAAATGGATGATACTAAGTTAAGCGGATTATTAAACGAGGTACCCCTTGAGTTTGCGTCAAACTTTCAGCTTGATGATGCATTAAAAGCCAATATTGATAGCCTTTATTTAAGTAGCGGCACTAATAAATTAGTACTCAATGGGCAAGTTAATGATAGCTGGAAAGTTGACGGTAAAATAACACTTAAAAGTAATAAAGAGGCAAATATGCCATTTATTGCCGATGGCAACGCCGATTTAAAAGTAAGAGGGCAGAGGCTAACACCTTCTGTCGATTTAGCGTTAATGCTTGATAGCTTCATTTTTAATGAAATCAATATAAATAAACTGACGGTAAAAGGGCAGTTGGATACAGCCGCTGATTGGCAAACTGACGTATCGTTAAGTGTTGGCTCGGCGCTTGTGGCTGATGAGCAAATTAATAGTGTAAAAGTTGATATTAGCGGCGATAAAACAGATCACCAACTTACAGCATCTGTAGATGCCGAGCAGGGCAGTGCAGAGCTTGAAGTAAATGGCAAAATTAATAACGCTACCTGGAATGGTGAGTTTAGTAATGTAACGCTAAGCGACAAAAAGTTAAGCTTTAGCAACACTAAAAATATTGCCGTTATGTTTAACTCTCAAAACGGTAATTTTAATGTAAGTGCGCACTGCTGGGCTTCTCAGCAAAGCGAGCTTTGTATAGACACGCTTGCCCAAACTAAAGCGCTAGGCCAGTTAAACGCTAAGTTAAACAATTTAGCGCTTGAAGAGCTTAAACACTTTTTACCCGATAACATTCGCACCCGTGGTGATGTAAAGGGTAATGTGGCGCTCAATTGGAATGCAGGCGCTCTTAAAACATTACGCGCAAGTTTAAATGCAAGTGACTTGACCACTGTTTTAACCTCAGAAGAAGATCGCTTTAAATTACCTATAGAAACACTCAGTATTAGTGCTTTTTCAGACTC
>NZ_NTLW01000249.1:0-11761 GCF_002632075.1 Pseudoalteromonas sp. ESRF-bin5
GTGGGTGACTCTTATGACAATGCATTGGCTGAAACAATAAATGGATTATTTAAAACAGAGATTATTCGCAGAAATGGCCCGTGGAAGAATGTTGATGCTGTTGAATACGCAACGTTAGAGTGGGTCAATTGGTTTAATAATCAACGCTTATTATCTTCAATTGGGTATATTTCACCAGCTCAATATGAAACAGACTACTATGATAATTTAAACGAGTCAGGTAAAGTGGCCTGACTTAAACAAACTGGTCTCCGATGAACTCGGAGCGATTCACACCAAAGTTTTGCCATCCTTTATTTATAAAAACCATTTCTCCTTCTTTATTAATTACAACAACCTGCTCTGGCATAGTGTCCAAAACTAACTTTAAAAATAATTTATCATCTAGCACGCTTACCTTCAGACTTATAAGAATAATTGTCTGAAAGTATATGTACTTAGCGTTTTTTTGACAAAAATAAATGCGTACTTTTCTTTAAATTTATTATTTACTCAATCAAAGAATAAAAATGATACGACAGCAACACTCATTTTAAACCTGAACGAAAATTAAATAAAACACATTAAAATCAGTAGTTAAACACACATGACATACACAGTGTCATATGCCAAACTGCTCACTGGCATATTCATGACGGCGTAAAAAATAATAATAAACGCTAAATTAGCATCATCTACTCAACAAGGATAACGATGATGAAAAACGACATATTAAATACTAAAAAACTCGGCTATAAATTTTATTTTCAAGATGGCGACAATCAAATAGCCTGTTTTGGAAGTTACTTTACTGGTAAAGAAGAGGTGTACATAAATGATGATTTATTTAGTAAAAAGCGCAATGTAAATTGCACAAGCACCCACTCTTTTGATTTTGAGAACTCACAGTACCAAGTAAAGTTTGACATGCTCAACATACTCACAGGGCGAATGGAATGCACACTTTATAAAGATACAAAAGTCGTTGCCAAACAAATTCAATGCAGTCTTCCTGACGATCCTAAAAAGGCTTTCTTTTTTATTGCTGGTTGCGCATTAGGCGGTGCAGTGTTTGGCTATGCAACTGCAACCATTGTTGAACTATTTGTAGGGAAGCTTTAACGTGCAATTAAATCCTACAACTGTTAAATCACTCAGAGGCCAGTTAAATTGGACTCAGCAGCAACTTGCTGACGCCTGCGATGTTAGTTTAAGAACAATTCAACGGGTAGAGAAAGAAGGTGCAGCATCAAAAGAAACAACAATGGCTTTATGTGCTGTATTGGAAGTACGCCAAGGTGAATTAATTAAACTTGAAGATAACACTAACTCTTGCGATGTTAGTCCAGCTTTAAACACGCGTAATATAACCTCAATTTTAACACTATCGTCAGTAGTCAGCTTTATATTGGGGATGATCACTGTATTTTTTATAATGAGTTGAGGCGCTAAAAAATGTCAGAACGTAAAGAAAAAGAATTACGAGGCCATATCACATTAATAGCCATAATAAGCGCAGTAATAATTTTAGGGTTAGGGATAAAGGTTGGCTCAATGCTATAAAAAAGCCCCAAACGTGGGGCTTTTAATTATCTACAAGTCGTTTTTTTAAGGTTTATTTAAAAACACTATCAACTTTCACTACTTCAATATTGTTAGCCGGAATAGCTAATGCGTAATCGGCAATAACTTTATCCTCTGCAACAAGCGCCGCTGGTTTTTCTGTGTTGTAAACCATTGGCGATGTTTGCTCTGACACTAAACGTTTTTTCATATCTTCACCGTCACCGGTAATAAACACGTACTGCACGTTATCGGTTTGTAGATTATCTTTAATCACCCGATTCACATCAGCAAGCGTTAGCTTTTCAAGTTTACTTGTTACGTATTTTACAAACGATTCAGTTTTATAAAATTCGCTATCAAGTGCATAACCTAGCTGGCGGTTTTGACTTGCTACAAGCTGCGGCACGTAGTTAATTAAAAAGTTACGTGTTGCCTCAAAGTCTTTTTCTGTTAAGCCGTTTTTAATAAGCTTATCCAGCTCAAATAATGCGGTACGCGTTGCAAAGTGCGCGTCGTTGTTAGAGCGAAGTGGGCGCAACCATACTTGGAATATTTGCTCAGAACGCCCTAAATTTGCATCAGGCTTAGTTTGAAACATACCACGTGGGAAGTATTCAATATATGCGTAATCACCGTAATTCATACCGCGCGTTTGACGAATTCGCTCATATAAGTATGAGTTAGAACTACGATGCTCACCAAAGTACGAACGCACAAGCCAAAGGGCAGTCCAATCTTCGCTGCTGCGAATAGTATCAATTGGGAAGCCAAACGACACTGCCGTCGATTGCGCTGATTTTTCTACAATCGTTGCATGATGGCCTTTAAGCTCTGGCGCATCAGGAATACTTAAACGGTTTTGCTCGCCTTTAGGTAAGGTTGCTAAATCGCTCATAATATTTGCTTTAAGCGCTTTTGGCACGGCGCCAATTAAACCCAGTGTTAGTTTAGATTGAGTAAGCTCTGAATTGTAAAATGCTTTTACATCATCAAGCGTTAATGCTTCTAAATCAGAAATATCACCGTAGTTGTAGCTTTCGTATGGGTGGCCTTTGTAAAGCGTGCTGTAGAGTACCTCTTTACCTAGCTCTTCATCGTTAGATGCTTTTAATCCTGACTTAATACCGTCGATCATTTCTTTTTTAAGGCGTTTAAAGTCATCGTCTCTAAAGCCTGGATTAAGTAATTGTTCGCTTACAAGTGCATACCAAGTTTCAGCATTGTCTTTATGAATACGCCCTTGGAACGACAGCATTTCTTTGTCAATCTGGTAACCAAAACTACCTGCAAGCGGATAAAGCGCTTTTTGAATTTCTTTGTAGCTGGTGCTTTGCGACCCACCTTGAGCAAGCATTGCGGCGGTAAGCGCAGCTACACCTTTTTTACCTTGAGGATCAGCAGCTGCCCCTGTATTAAATAAAAAGTTTACATCAATCAGCGGCGAGCTATTGGTTTTATCAAGCACTTTAAATACAGGTGCCTCTGGGGCTTGTTCAAGTTTTGCAACTACTGCACTTAAACTCGCCTCTTCTGCAAACCCCGGTGCTTTATCAAGTGCCGACATAGTCACGGTAGTACGCGTGTTATCTACAAAGTATTTATTGGCAACCGCTTTAATATCTTCTGCTGTGATGTTGTCGGCTGATTTATAAAGCTGGTTAATAACCTCAGGGTCGCGCTCAAAATGCATGTAACTTGCAAGCGTTGATGCAATTGCTTGCGACGAATCTAAACCATTAATAAAGCCATATTTAAGGTTAGACTTTAAGTCACTTAATTTTTGTGCGTCGACCAATTCTGTTCTGGCTATTGCATAAGTGCGGTTAATTGCATCACGCGCTTTTGCTAAATCATCAGCGTTTTCTACTTTTACAAATACATGCAGTAAGCCTGGATCTTTGGTTTCTGGATTATAAGTAAACATTTGACTCGCTATTTGTTTATCAACAACGAGCTCTTGATATAAATCTGAGTTACTTGAAAAATAAAGCTGCGAGATTAAATCAAGTGCAGATCTGTCTTTTTTAGCGGGTTCCCACGCAGCACCTTTATACGATACCAATAGCCAATGCCCCGGCAAGGCTTTATTTTGTTCATGCAAATATTTAGGAGCTTGCTGTTTTGGCTCAGCTTTAATATCGGCAACGTAATTGCCTTTTTCCCAACCACCCCAGTGTTTTTTAACCATTGCCATTGTGGCTTTTGGGTCAACATCACCCACAATAACTAGCGATACATATTCTGGCTTATAAAACTTATCAAAAAACTCTTTACCGTAAGCCATTTGGTCTGGCATGGCTTCTATGTCTTCAAAAAAGCCCATTGTGGTGTGTTTGTAAGTATGCTTTTCAAAAGCCTCTGCACGCACAGCACTTAATAACTTGCGAATCGGGCTGGCGTTATTTTTTAAGTACTCACCTTTTACCGTCAATGCTTCGGTTCTAAATTGCTCTTCGGTGTAGGTTAAGTTTTGGAAAATATCAGCTTCAATCTCAAGTACTTTATCAAGGTGCTGCTTTGAAAAGTTTAAATGGTAGTTAGTGTAATCGTTGGTAGTGTATGCACGGTTATCAACCCCTGCATTTTTGAATATGGCGGTGTATTCGTCTTGCGGAAATTTTTTAGAGCCTTTAAATACCATATGTTCAAAAAAATGAGCAAAACCAGTTTTACCCGCTTCCACTTCATTGCGCGAGCCAACAGAAACCGGTATTTGCAGCGAAACGACATCAGGGTAATCCGTTTTTACAACCATTACACGTAAGCCATTCTCAAGCTCTTCAATTAGGTAATCTTGTGAAAAAACACGGTCATCAGCTTTTTTTATTTGTTCTTGTTTTGCTGTTTGCGTCGTTTCATTTTTTTGCATTGCACAGCCAGTTAAAGCGAGTGATACCGCAAGGCTTGTTGCTAATAATTTAAATTTCATAATTGTCCTTTAGTAAATTGAGCAAAGTTGTTGTCAAAATATTTACAATTTCACTACTAATTATGCCCCAAAGCCAATGAATATAAGAGCCCTCAGTCGCTTTATTATGTAAACAACTGTGTCATGCACTTAATTTAGGAACTCCTTTGTATGAATAATCCTCACGTTGCTTGAAAAACTTTCACTTAAAAAATCTATCTAGACGTCTAAATGGCTGCTATATTAAATCTATCAACCATTGAGCTGGAATGAGGATTATGGCTTTATCACTTCAAGAGAAAATTGAGGACACTAATCAAGGTGTTTATCTTATTGGCACAACGCCACCCAAAATAGGCACTGATAAAGCGCAGTTAAAAACCATTGCAGAAAAACTATTAGGCCGCTTACACGAAATTGAATACGACGGTGTTGTAATTTACGATATTCAAGATGAGAGTAGCCGTACTAATCAGGCTCGTCCGTTTCCATTTAAACAAACGGTTGATCCGCGTGAGTACAGTAAGTTGCTAAAAGACTTATCACGCCTAGATGTAATTACCTACAAAAGCGTAGCGCAACGCGGTGAGGCTGAATTTAAAGAGTGGCTAGATGAAACTAAAAACGAGTTTGATTTAAAAAATGTCGTTTTAGTAGGTAGCCCATCGTCGGAAGGTGATATTAAACTAAGCCTACCTGACGCTTATAAGACATTAGCTAAGCAAAGTGATGACTTCTTTTTAGGAGGCGTTACCATTGCAGAGCGACATGCAAGTAAACGTAATGAACACGAACGCTTAATAGAAAAAACAACACAAGGTTGCCAATTTTTTATATCGCAAGCGGTTTATAATGCTCAAGCTACTATTGATTTAATAACAAGTTACGCGCGTACCTGCAAGGCACAAGGCGTTACACCAAAACGTATTATACTAACGTTTACGCCGTGTGGCGGTGAAAAAACCCTAGAGTTTATGCAGTGGTTAGGTATTTCAGTACCAGAGGCGACCAAATGGCGCATGCTTGACGCAGACAACACCTTGAGTGAATCGGTGCGTATTTGCCGCGAAAATCTCGATTCAATTTTAAAAAGCTGTGCACACCTAGACGTGCCACTGGGTTTAAACATTGAAAGCTTAACAAACCGTAAAGAAGAAATTGACGCATCAATTAACCTATACCGTTTATTAAAAGCAACTATGGAGCTCAACCTAGCTGAGAAACAAATAGCGTAAAGTTAAACTAATTTACACCCTTCTTGGCAAGCTAATGCTTGCCTTTTTTACCTCACCAGCTTATTAAGTAAACAACTCAAAAAAATTAAATACACACCCACTTTGCTATTACTTCAAACATACTTTCAACCTTAATGGGCTTTGAAATATAGCCATTCATACCGCAGTCTTGCGCCTTTAATAAATCCGTTTCTCTTGTATTAGCAGTCATTGCAATAATGGGTAAATTTTTAAACTTTGCTTGTTTTTTTATTTCTGTGGCTGCGTTATAACCATCCATTCTAGGCATTTGGCAGTCCATTAACACACCATCGTAAGTTTTATGTTTTAGCGCATCTAATGCCTCAAGGCCATCGTTAGCAATATCAACAATTAAGCCATTTTTACGTAGTATTTGTGTAGCTACTTGTTGATTGAGCGGGTTATCTTCAACCAATAAAATATGAATACCTTGCAGTTTTTGTAGTGTGTTTTGTGTATTTAAGCTCTGTTGTGATTCTGGTTTTTTTAGTGTTTTTATATGCATAATTTGTAAAAGTACGTTATGCAAAGTACTTTTAATTATTGGTTTTATGAGTACTTTATAAGTGTTATTACCAAACCCTAGTAGGCTTTCGTTTAGCGCTTTATTTTCACAAGGCGCTATTACAATTAGCTTTTTTGCATTTAATTTAAGCTTATTGCGCAAAGACTGCGCAGCACTATCATGATTTAAATTTAAAGTTCGCCAATCTATAAATATAAAATCGTAATCATGTAGAATGCCTAGCCGGTCTAATACTTGGTTGATGTTGTTTACAGTGTCAAATTTTACTTCAAAACCTAAAAGCAGCGTTTGTAATGATGTTAACTGACTATCTGAACTCTCAATAACAAGTGCTCGCTTGGCTCTAATTTGTGATATTTCAAACTCATTTTGCTTAGTCGAATAATTGAGTGGAATAGTAAAACTAAAGCAGCTCCCCTTATTTAATTTGCTGTTTACTGTAATATCGCCCTGCATTAGTTCGACCAATGTTTTGCTTATTACCAAACCAAGCCCCGTTCCACCAAACTTTCGGGTTGTCGATACGTCAGCCTGAGTAAAAGGTTTAAATAGTGAGTCAACTTGTGCTTGGGTCATCCCAATGCCGTTATCTGAAATAGAGAAAGCAACACTGCAATAACTATCTACTTTCTGAACTAGTTTTACAGCTAATATAACCTTACCCCGTGTTGAAAATTTAAGTGCATTATTTAACAGATTTAATAGTACTTGGTTGAGTCTTAATGCATCACCAATAAAAAAGTCAGGCAGTAAGGGGTCAATATCAAACACCACTTCAATTTTTCTTTGTGATGCTAGCGTGCTAATAATATTTACAAGATTTTCTAGGAAGGTATTAAAATTGAATTCTTTTTGTTCTAGCTCTATTTTACCCGCTTCAACCTTTGAAAAGTCTAAAATATCATTAATTATTCCTAATAAAGACTCTGCCGAATAATGAATTTTTTCAACATAGTCGCGCTGTTTTTCCGAAAGCTCAGTATCTAAAGCCAAATAAGCCATGCCTATTATGGCATTCATCGGGGTGCGAATCTCATGGCTCATGTTTGCTAAAAAGTCTGATTTAGCCTCATTCGCAGCTTCTGCATCTTGTTTAGCCAGTTCAAGGTCGTGAGTTCTGTTAGCAACCTCCTGCTCCAAATTTTCAACCGCACCTTTGAGTACCTTATTGGCTTCGTAAAGCTGTAACGATTTGGCTTCAAGTAGTTTTTCAGCTTCTTTTCGTGCCAAACGCTCTCGTTCTAATCTGCGCTGTAAAAGAGCTACATCCATATTTAACCGACCAGAGTTAAGTTAAATGTAGCAACTTGATGATCGTCACTGATATCGCTGCGTATGCTGATATTTTCCTTAAAATGCTCGGCTGCACCTTCTATTAACCCCTCAGCGAGCACTGCAAAGGGATTACTCGAATGGTAAACCATCTGCATTTGAGTATCACTTAATCGCTTGGTTTGAAAACTAGGTAACTCAACGTCGGTGTACAATTTTTCAACTTCTACATGCACGTGTCTATCTATGGTATCTAAAAAATCAAACGTGGTAGTGAGGTTTTCAAAAAACTGTGGGTAGTAAACTAAGAAGCGCGTTAACAGATATTTTCCGTACTCTTTAACCAGTACATCTACTGGAATATCGACAATGTTGCTCAACAAAGTCACTAATTTTAAAAGCTCTTGCTTGTTATAGTTACCAACGCTGGTGTAAATCCCATTGGAATCCAGTTCGTTTTGTTCAATAATTTGATCGGCAACGGCAGGTGAAAATGTGCTTTCGACCATTTCTAAAAATTCAGTAAAAATAATACCTTTCATCGCTCTACCAATCTATTAGTCGTAGATTAAGTATAGATTTAAACTGTAATAATGCACATTTGTAAGAAGAAAAAACACTTACAAAGTATTGCGATTTAAAGGGGGGATTATTTATTTTGCCGCTTTATGTAAAAGTGACCATTAAAATAAGCGCAGCTGATGTGTATAAAATTGCTAAATACTATTTAAAACTCATTTTTTATCACTAAATGGGGCATTAACTGCCCCATGCTACTGGCTATTATTTTCGTCGTCTGCTTGGTGCCCTTTTGCCTGTAATACGTTTTTTATCGCGATCTTTACGCGCTTTGTTAGTGTTTTTTCGGTTATCTTTAGGGGCTTTGTTTAAGTCAGGCTCGTAACCTTCTAACCATTGTGATGCTAAACGCGTATCAAGTAGTACTTCAATTTCTTCAAGTAGCCATTGCTCATCAATACTTACAAGCGACATTGCAAGCCCTTGCTCGCCTGCGCGACCCGTACGGCCTATGCGGTGTACGTAGTCTTCAGCTATATATGGCAGCTCAAAGTTTATTACGTATTTAAGCGCAGGAATATCAAGCCCGCGTGCAGCTACATCGGTGGCAACTAATACGCGTGTAGTGCCTTCTTTAAAGTTTTGTAGTGCACGGTCGCGCGCGCCTTGCGATTTATCGCCATGAATGGATTCTGTTTTTAAACCGTCTTTACACATTTCTTTGGCAAGCTTATCGGCCATTTGTTTGGTGCGCGTAAATATAAGTACTTGGCGCCAATTTTTCATGCCAATCATGTGCGATACAAGTTCGCGCTTACGGTCTTCATCAACTGCGTAAATAATTTGCTCTACTTCAACGGCGGCTGAGTTACGTTTATCAACTTCAATCAGCTCGGGGTTTTTAAGTAGTTTTTTACTTAGCTCAAACACGCTGTCATCGAATGTGGCTGAGAACAATAAGGTTTGGCGATCGCCTGGAATGTGGCGCAAAATACGTTTTATTTCATCAATAAAGCCCATATCGAGCATGCGGTCTGCTTCATCAAATACTAATGAATCAACACTAGAGAGCACCACACTGCCTTTAACTATATGATCGAGCAAGCGACCTGGTGTTGCCACTATCACTTGCGCCGTTTTAAGTGCTTTAATTTGCGGGCCAATACTTGCGCCGCCATACGCTAAAGCACCCTGAACATTACTGCCTTGAGCGTATTTTTCAAAGCTTGCAAACACTTGCTGAGCAAGCTCACGCGTAGGCGTTAAAATGACCACTCGAGCAATGCCTGGCTCATCCTTTTTAGGTGTATTTAAAAGCTTATGTAGTAGTGGCAATACAAAGGCTGCTGTTTTACCTGTGCCAGTTTGTGCGCTGCCCATTACATCATTGCCCGCGAGAATTGGCGGAATAGTTTTAATCTGAATTGCGGTAGGCTGAGTGTAATTATTTTGCTCAATCGCTGTTAATAATAACGGGTCGAGATTAAGTGATGAAAATGATGTAGCGGACATAGGCTTAGCTTTAAAATAACAAAGAGCGCCATTATACCTGAGCTTTAGCAATAAAAAAGGCGCTATCAATAGCGCCTCATTTAAATGCTGATTTTAAACTGGTTTTAAGGTCGCTTTTCGCTCATTATAAAATGCGATTAAGTCATCAACCGTTGCTTGGCAGTATTCACGAATACCAGACACCACCATGTGCTTTTCACCAAAACCAACTTTTTCGCCGTTTTCTAATAGGTTAAAGCGCAGAGTAATTTTGCCGCGTTTACCTGTATATTCAAAGCTTGGCTCAGCAAACTCAAGCGTTGGTGCTTTAATCTCAATGTTATCAAGATTAATAATCATCGACTCGTAAATAACCATAGGGCGCGCTGGGTTAATCATTACCTCTTGCTTGCCCATTAACGGAATAATGACATGTGGGAATGCCGCACCAGAAAACTCAACATAGTTTTTTATTAGGCTATTTGTAAGTGTTGGGCATTTGCTGGTTTTGCCTTCGCGTTTTACCTTTAAAATTACTTTATCGCCGTTGGTTACATCAAACTCATCATCCCCTTGTGGGAAGTTAAGTTTGGTATTTTCGTCAACCATGCCAGCAAAGGTAAACTCCATTCGCTCACTTATACCGTAGCGGTCTAACACTAAAGAAAAAAGTAAGTCTCCTGGCGCGCAAAACTTTTTGGCATCTTTATCATGAAGTGGATTGTAATCATCTGCAACGCACTTTGCGAAACGACACCCTTGCTCACGAGAGATAGAAACATAATCAGCGTGCTGCTGAAAGTAAGGACTTAACATAGTTTGTTCACTGCTTAAACTGCTTATAACTTACCCATACTACCAGAAAAAATTTAAAGAGAGGTCGAATCACTTACAAAATGATACAACTTACTTTTGTTTTTGTTTTGCTTGCTTTTGTTTTTATTGATAATTTGTTCTTAAGCCAACAATAACTAAGGGATTAATCATTATGCTGCGTATTTTTGCTGTAACCTGTGTGCTAACTGCACTTACTGGGTGTTCTGGCGTTACTTACCATACCAATATAAACAACGATGTTTTAGGTGATGAAATTGGTACTTATGTAAATAAAAGAGATCTGCATCAATTTTATAGTGACCAACAAGCCCATGAAAGCGGTGCTTCATTATTAGGCCGAATTGAAGGCGAGAGCTGTAATGGAGATGGCCGTGGTGCAAACAGTAACGTTAGTTACAATCGCGCTAAATCAAGTGCCATTGATTCACTTAAAGTGGATGCAATGCGCAGAGGCGGTAATGCCTTTACTATTAATTCTTGTAGAGAAACTCCTCAATCTTATTGCGACATTTCGGTTACTTGTACTGGTCAAGCTTACGACTTGAAATAAATGCAGTAATACCAGAACTAATTAACACTGGCTCCCTAAAACAAAAAAGCCGAGCTTATTTAATAAGCTCGGCTTTTTAAAAAGTATGACTAAAGATTATGCGCTTGGGTATGTGCGGTAAGCACGCTCAATATTTTTAGCCTGCTTTTTAGAAATACCTAAATGAGCAAGTGCTACACGTAAACGCGCACGTGATAGGTCAGAGCCTAAAATTTCCATTGCATCAAGTACCGACGTCGATGACGTTTTACCTGTGATTGCTACAAATATTGGCTCTAAAAAGTCTTTAATTTTAAGCTCATGGAATGTGGCAACCTCTTTTGCAATGGCAAAAATAGCTGGCTTATCAAAACTACGTAAGCCTTCTAATTGCCATACAAAAAATTGTAGTGCTTGGCGTATTACATTTTCGTCGGCTTTGCCCGCCGTTAACAGCGCTGGGTCGTAAGTTGGAATACCACCTACAAAATGACCTGCTAAATCAACCATATCCGACAACGTATTAATACGCGTTTTAGCTTCTGGTAATACTTTAGCTAGCATTTCGCCGTTAAACTTCCAATCAACAAAGCGCTGCACAAGCTCTTCGTCAGTCAAGTTTTCGCGGATCCACGTCCCGTTCAACCAGCTTAACTTATCTACGTCAAATACTGGGCCACCAAGCGATACACGCTTCATGTCAAAGTGTTCAATCATTTCATCAAGTGTGAACTTTTCACGCTCGTCTGGCATTGACCAGCCCATGCGGCCTAAGTAGTTAAGTACCGCTTCTGGTAGGTAACCCATTTCTTTGTAGTAATTGATACTTGTAGGGTTTTTACGCTTAGAAAGCTTTGACTTATCTGGGTTACGTAATA
>NZ_NTLW01000220.1:0-9568 GCF_002632075.1 Pseudoalteromonas sp. ESRF-bin5
ATTGAGTTTTTTCAGCGTACACGCATGCGCTACCTAGAGCTTGCAAGCGACGACAACTCTATTAAAACCGTAGATGCCAATCAAGAAATTGATAAAGTACATCGCGATATCACAAACGTATTACGTACTTTTTTTGAAGAGCTAAAATAACATGTCTCTACCTTGGCTATATGAAACACAGCAACACTTAGCACAAAGCTTTCGTGGTCAGCGTTTTCATCATGCCCAATTGTTTTGTGGCCCTGTGGGTGTAGGTAAGTTTGCCTTAAGTGACGAATTAGCCAATGCCTTGTTATGCCAAAATATTACCCAGCAAACAGCCGCACCAAATAGTATTTTAGCGCCATGTGGGCAATGTAAAAGTTGCTCGCTTAACCTTGCGGGTACGCACCCCGACAAGCGCATCACCCAGGTAGACGGCCAAAGCATTGGCGTAGACGACATACGCGCCATTAGCGATTTTATGAACCACTCAGCGGCGCAAAATGGCAACAAAGTAGTGGTAATAGAAAACTGCGAAAAAATGACCATGGCAGCGGCTAACGCCTTGTTAAAAACGCTTGAAGAGCCAAGCAATAGCCGGTTTTTAATACTAACCACAAGCCAACCTGCGCAATTGCCAGCCACTATTTTAAGCCGATGCGCTAAAACCGACGTAAAAGTAACAAGTACACAACTAGCGCAGCAATGGCTTGAGTCGTTACAAATACAAAATTACCCTTGGCTACCGCTTTTTTATAGCCAGCCATTACAAGTAAAACAGTGGCAAGAGCAAAACCAGTTACAAAATATAGATACCCTTTATAAGTTTGCAACTGAGTTTAAACAAAGCCATAATTTCAAAGCGTTAGTCGATATAATAAATAAACAACCGGAGCTGGTTCGTATATTTACCTTATTTTTAAGCGAGCAATTAAAACAGCAATTATTACAAGGTATGAGCTTTGAAGCGTATCAAGAAGCGCAACAAGCACTTAGCGAATTTTTGCAAAATAACACAAAAATTCTCGGCCTTAATTTACCGCTCGCCGTATCGCGATTAGCGTACATTTTACGTAATAAATAAAAGGATTAACCATGCAAGAGCTATTAGTAGATATAGACGACCTAGACGAATTATATCGCTGTTACATGCCTTACTTAAAAAAAGGCGGCTTATTTGTGCGTACTAACATGCGTTACGAAGTAGGGCACTCGCTGGCGTTACGTGTAACCCTTCCCGACGCACTAGAAGACGACATAGTCACTGGCAAGGTTGCGTGGATCACCCCGCAGGGCGCACAAAGCTCAAACCCGCCAGGGATTGGTATTAGCTTTTTAGACGACAAAACAAACCTAAACGCCAAGATCGAAAAACTACTGGGGACTATGTTAAACTCCGGTAATCCAACTTACACCATGTAGTAAAAAACAGGCCCAATTTTGATTGTAGATTCGCATTGCCATTTAGACCGTCTTGACTTTGATAAACTCGATTTAAACCTAGACCAAGTGCTAGACCAAGCACGCGCCAAACAGGTTGAACACTTTTTATGTGTAAGCGTTACGCTTGACCAATTCCCAAGTATGCTTGATAAAATTAAGCACTATGACGATGTATCGGCCTCGTGTGGCGTACATCCGCTCGATCAAAAAGACGCGCTTAACAAACAGCAATTAATTGATTTAGCGTCACACAATAAAGTAGTAGCCATAGGCGAAACTGGCCTAGATTACTACTACGCAAAAGACACGCATGCAGTGCAGCAAGCAAGTTTTGTAGGCCATATTGACGTGGCTAACGAGCTACAAAAGCCGCTAATTATTCATACACGCGACGCCCGTGCCGACACTATTAACCTAATGCGCGAGCACAATGCCGAAAACTGTGGCGGCGTACTGCATTGTTTTACAGAAGACTGGGACATGGCTAAAAAAGCCATAGATATGGGCTTTTATATTTCTATTTCAGGTATTGTAACGTTTAAAAATGCAGTAGAGCTTAAAGACGTGGTAAAGCAAATCCCACTCGACCGACTACTAATAGAAACCGATTCGCCGTATTTAGCACCCGTACCGCACCGTGGGCAAACTAATCAGCCTGCTTACGTGCAAGATGTTGCGTATTACATTAGTGAGTTAAAAGGCATTAGCTTTAACGAACTAGCTAAAGCCACCACCGATAACTTTTACTCGCTATTTAAATTAGCAGCTAAAGGCTAATAATATGACGACTCACGCGGCGCAACTTCCTATGTTACTTATGGGGCCAATGGTGCGCCGCGCTGAACAAACAGGCGTGTGCATAGTATTTGCAACGTCAGCCCCCGCACAGTGCCAAATTAATATACTCAATACGCAAAGTGTCAGCGAGCAGCAAACCATCACACTAGGCGAACGCCTTTATTTACACTTTGTAGTTGTAAAACCGGCAAGTACACCTTTTGCACTCGACACTTTACTAGCGTATCAATTAATAATAAATGGCAATGAGGTTGACCTATCAGCTTGGGCTTACAGTAACCAGACAACCCCAGCATTTGTTATACCCAATAAACTAAATAGCATATTACATGGCTCGTGCCGAAACGCGCATCACCCCGCAAAAGACAGCCTAGTCACCGCAAGCCAATGGCAAAACACTCAACGCAGCCAAAATACACCTGGCGCACAATTATTGCTGTTAAGCGGCGACCAAGTTTACGCCGATGATGTAGCAGGGCCTATGTTATTGGTTATTCATCAGCTTATTGAAAAGCTAGGTATTTATAAAGAGCAACCTATGGCGTTGCCACTGCCTAACAAAATTGATGAACAGTTATACAACAGGCACCATTTTTTACCCAAAACACCGTGGCAAAAGCGCTCAAAACTGGGTGTGGGTTACTGGCTAAAAAAAGACGAGCCGCATTTTTCAAGCGTAAAAGCATTTAACCACCTTATTCACTTTGAAGAATTTATAGCGCTTTATTTACTTAATTTAAGCGCCACTGCCTGGCAATGTGTTGATTTACAAAACGCACAATACACCGGCCAAAACCCCGAGCATCAACGTATTTTTAATGCCGAAAAATCGGCGTTGCTTGGCTATGCTGAAGGGCTAAATGAAGTAGAAAAATTATTTGCTAATGTGTCGACGTTAATGATGTTTGACGATCACGACGTAACCGACGATTGGAACCTCACCGCAGGGTGGGAGCAAGCCATAAACCAAAACCCAAGCAGTAAACGCATAATTAATAATGGGCTAATAAGTTACTGGTTGTTCCAAGGTATGGGTAACGATGCGCTAACAAAAACAGGCGCGCTAATACCGCCATTTAAACAAAGCTTAAGCGCTAACAACCAATGGCAATTTAAAGCGTTTGATAAACCCCTTAACGAATTTAACCATTGGCATTACGAGTTAACTACAACACCTAAAGTTGTGGTGCTCGACACCCGCACACACCGCTGGCGTAACGAAAGTAATTTTAACGAGCCATCAGGCCTGCTCGATTGGGAGCGCCTTACAGAGCTTGAAGAAAGCCTACTAAGTCACGATAAAGTAATTATAGTATCGCCCGCGCCAGTATTTGGCGTTAAATCAATAGAAGCCATTCAAGCGGCTTTTAATATATGCGGCCAGCCACTGATGGTGGATGTAGAAAACTGGATGGCCCACGAAGGCTCGGCTAAAAAACTACTCGACACCTTTAGACGCACCGACACCCCAAACGAAACCCTTATTTTATCGGGCGATGTACATTACTCGTTTTGCTTTTCGGTGCAAAAGCGTTTTGGCGATCATCCAAACAGAATATGGCAGCTCACCGCAAGCGGGATAAAAAACGAATTCCCGCGTAAATTAATAAACGTACTAGATAAACTAGACTCTATTTTATACGGCCCCAAAAGCCCGCTTAACTTTTTCACCAAACGCTGGCACATGGAAGTTGACAAACACCAAACCCTAGGCGAAGGCCAAAAGTATTTAGTAAGCGACTCCGCAATAAGCCTAATAACGTTAGATAACGGCGACTTATCCCGCTATCAACTCATCCACGGCGACGGCCACACCACCGAATTCGACTTAGAACACAAATAAAGCCCGGGATTGCCTTTATTGAAGACGTAGAGCTTGCTCACGTTAGAAGCGCAGCTTCTTGTAAAAGATCAATTGCACAAAGAGAAGAAAATGAGGAGTAAATGAGGGCACATTAAAACAGTAATTATGATCTATTTATTTAATCATAAGCTCACTTCTCTATAGCGGAGCGCCTCTTAACCTCTTTGTGAAATATTAACTAAAACTATTTGCACAAAGAGAAGAAAAAGAGGAGTAAATGAGAACCCATTAAAACAGTAATTATGATCTATTTACTTAATCACTAGCTCACTTCTCTATAGCGGAGCGCCTCTCAACCTCTTTGTGAAATATTAGCTAAAACCATTTGCACAAAGAGAAGAAAATTAGAAATAAATGAGAAGAGTCTGATACATACAAACAGTCTTACTAGCTCACTTCTCTAAAGCCGGGGTCTCTTAACCTCCTTTTTAAAAATAAATAAAAACAATGGCTTATAAATTAAATCGCTTTATACCATCAGTGAGTTTTATAGTGTTAAAGTTTATTAGAAGCCCAGCACCAATGTTTGCAAGCTTCATATAGGTTATTAATTGTGCTGAATGAATTGGTAGTAGCTTGTCTACTGATTTGAGTTCAATGATTAAATTATCGGGGAGTAGAATATCTAATCTATAGCCAGCATTTATATAAGTGTCTTTATAGTAAACTGGCAGATCAACTTGGCTCTTGGGCGTGAAACCCAATTTATTTAACTCATAAATCAAGCAAGCTTCATAAGTTGATTCAAGCAAACCAGGGCCTAAAGTTCTATGTACTTCTATTGCACAGCCAATTACAGCATGTGTTAAGTCATCAGTTTTCATATATATCCTTATAAAACTTCAGATTCATTAAGTTAAAAATAAAGCTTAGACAAAATAGTACTCAATTGCACAAAATGAAAAACAAGATCAATACAGCATTTTATAAATTTAGTATTTTAATTACCTTTCTAAAGCGTAGCGTCTCTCAACCTCTTTGTTAAAAATTAACAAAATCCATTTGCACAAAGAGAAGAAAAAGAGGAGTAAATGAGAAGACCATAAAACAGTATTAGGGTCTACTTACTAAATCATTAGGTCACTTCTCTAAAGCGGAGCGTCTCTTAACCTCTTTGTGAATATTTAATTAATTTTTAATAACTTGCGTGAGCAAGCTTCTTGTTATTTATAAATGAATTGCTACCACCGAGAACACCGAGGCGCTTCGCGCTACACAGAGAAGACATAAGTAATGATTAATCACTTCTCCTCGTTTTCTCCTTTACTTCTCGGTGGTGACATAAGCACTTAGTAATGTACGGTGCTGATGTATTGTAGGCGCCTTGCTTGCTGGCGCTTTATTTATAGATATGTAAAAGCGTTGCTTTTATACGCCAGCAAGCTGCGCGTCTACGGTGTAAAGTTTAAGTTAGTTTTGTAGACGTTGAGCTTGCTCACGTTAGAAGCGAAGCTTCTTTTTAAAAGATCATTTGCACAAAGAGAAGCGAATGAGAAGTAAATGAGAAAACATTAAGACATTAATGCTGTTTTTTATTTAATCACTAAATCACTGCTCTAAAGCGGAGCGTCTACGGTGTAAAATTGACTTTGCTTTGTAGACGTTTTACTTGCTCACGTTGAAGCGCAGCTTCTTGTTATTTATAAGAATATGATCACAGAGAACACCGAGGCGCTGCGCGCTACACAGGGAAAACATAAGTAACGGTTAGTCACTTCTCCTTTACTTCTCGGTGGTGATTAAATTACTTGATTACTAATCAATCACAGAGCTACCCTTTGTGAATTTCTATTTCATTTCACTGGTGTATTTAAGCAGACAAAAAAATGCCCAGAGTGATTTAGGGAAACTCTGGGCTATAACGGGCTCTTTTGAGCCTTGCGCTAACTAAAAACTTTCTAATTCATAGGGAGAAGTTGAAAGTATTTTAAGTATAGCCAAAGCTCTTAAAATTACATATTTTTAGTGTGTTTTTTATACTGTAGTTCATACAAACACTTAACTGTGTTGTACACATTTTATACGTGGTTTGCGTGTGTTTACTCCCAGTTTATTAACTGGGTATTTTGCACTAGATCGCGCGGTAGTGAGTTTTTGATCTTATTTTTTTGCCACTTACCTAGCCCAATTGGGCAGCCACATAAAGTTAATACCACTTCGCCTAGCTCTTTTGTAGGCTCGGCTAGTCTTACATCTTTACCATTAAAGTAGTCGTTTGCTTGTTCGCTATTTAGCGCATACGTGTTGGTTTTACACGCATTGCCTAAAACTGTAGCAAACTCGTGGGTTAGCCTTACGCCATTTTTATGAATAATGCCTATTTGAATACCTAAACGGGCGTATTTGATTTTGTTTTGAATTGCATCAAACCCGTGCGGGAATAACCACAGCTCTTTGTCGCGCTGCATTAATGTGCCGGGTAAGTTTGTTAAACCAAAGTGTTTTTTAAGCTCGCTCATAAATGCAGTTGTTGGTTTTTTATCAAACTCAATAAACGGAAATGCGCCTTTTTTAACTGTTTGGTTTGGGTTGTTACAACTTGCGTGCTTTTTAAACTTGGCAATAAAAAAGCCTTCGCTGTCGTAGGTTTGCGGCCAAACGTGCAAATAGCCCTCGGTCGTTGTTGCTTTATCGGCGTCCGGAAATAAATCGCTAAGCGACTCGGGAGTTATAAACTCGCCAAATTCAGCAAGCAAATATTCGCATACTTGCTGGTTTTCGAGCGGGGTGAGCGTACAGGTTGAATAAACAAGCGTGCCGCCGGGTTTTAACGCGTAAAATGCGCTTTTTATTAAGTCTTTTTGTACTTGGGCTATTTGAATGTTTGATTCGATTGACCAATTTTTTAATGCGTCTGCATCTTTACGCACGGTGCCTTCGCCAGAGCAGGGCGCGTCTAGCAATATGCTATCGAAACATTCATACATGTAGTTACCAAATATAACGCCATCAAAGTGTGAAAGCGAACAGTTACCCACACCCATACGTTTTAAGGTGGCACTCAATACTTTTAAACGCGACGACGAAAGCTCATTAGCTACCAACACGCCTTGGTTGTTCATTAGTGCTGCTAACTGCGATGTTTTAGAACCCGGCGCCGACGCCATATCAAGTACGGTGATACTTGTTTGTATACTTTGCTTAAGGGCGATAGGTGGCAGCATTGAGCTTGCCTCTTGCACGTACATGGCGCCGCTTAAATGTAGGTCGGTGTTCCCTAGGGCTAGGTTTTGTTCTTCATTATTTGGGCGCTCCAGCCAAAAGCCTTCGTTGCACCAAGGAATTGGCGTGAGTTGCCAATTTTTTTGCTCCGCTTTTTTAATAAAGTCTTCAACGGTTATTTTTAATGTATTAACGCGAATAGATTTTCTGAGTGGGCGACGACACGCATTTATAAAGTCATCTAACTTTAAATGATTAGGCAGGTAGGTTTTTACGTCGTCTATAAAGTGCTCAGGAATAAAAGTATTGGCGTTCACGCGCTAGCTCGTACATTAAAAATAAAGCGCGATTTTAGCATTTAAATAACTAAATTTCAGTGATAAAAACCCGCTGTTTAATTAAATAGCGCTGTCGACACTTTGTGGTTTTTAGGTATTTATAAACTATTTTGATCATACTTTAGGCTAATAGTGTCGACAATGAGGCTGTTTTTTAACCTTTGTGTTGGGTTTTAGGGTTGACATGTTTTTTTAATGCGCCCATTATGGCGATACAAATTGTCGACAATCCAAAAATTAACTTATGACAGACTCATTTTCAAACGAAGCGCCCGTTACCACAGCATCTGATCAGGTATTTGTAAATATGCGCCGTGAGATTGTTGAAGGCACTATTGCCCAAGGTAGTAAAATTTCGGAGCCTGAGCTTGCAAAGCGTTACGGCGTAAGCCGCGCAACATTGCGTGAGGCGCTAAACCGCCTTGAAAGCTGTTATTTAGTTGAGCGCAAAGCCAATGTAGGTTGCCGTGTTGTAGCGCTAACAGCTGAGCGTTTAATTGAGGTTTACCAAGTGCGCAGCTCGCTTGAGGGCTTAGCGTGCCGATTAGCTGCCGACAATATGGAGCCTGATGAAATTAAAGGCTTAAAGCAATTACTTAATCAACATTTACAAACGCAGCGCGTTAAAGAAGGCGAGTCGTACTACCAAGAAGCAGGCGATTTAGATTTTCATTATCGCATTATCAAAGGCAGTAAAAACGCGCATTTGATTCATTTGCTTTGTAACGACCTGTATCAATTAATACGCATGTACCGCGTGCAAATGGGGATGGTGGGGCCGCGTGTATCAAAAGCGTTTGACGAACACTTAGCCATTATTAACGCGATTGAAAACCACGACGGCGAACTGGCCGAAATGCTAATGAAGCGCCATATAAGTGCGTCGCAAGCGAATATTCAAACCAAATTTGATTTATACCAATCTGAATAATTGTTTACTCACACAGATTGGTAAAAGCCGCTAAAAGCTAAAAGTTAAGCAAAATAGTTAAAGCGTCATATAGAAAGATTAAAAATATAAGTTACTCCATGTAGCCACCGTTCAAAGAGAGGAAATGATATGTCAGCAGGATATAAATTTAAACAAGCTATTGCTAATAATCGCCCATTACAAGTAGTGGGCACTATTAATGCCTACACAGCGATGATGGCTGAAAAAATGGGCCACCAAGCTATTTACCTTTCGGGTGCGGGTGTTGCTAATGCCTCTTTCGGTATGCCTGATTTAGGTATGACTAGCCTAGACAACGTGCTTGAAGATATTCGCCGTATTACCGGTGCAAGCGATTTACCTTTACTTGTTGATGCCGATACCGGTTGGGGCGGGGCGTTTAATATTGCACGCACCGTTAAAGAAATGACCAAAGCAGGCGCTGCGGGTTTTCATATAGAAGATCAAGTGGCGCAAAAGCGTTGTGGCCATCGCCCAAATAAAGAAATTGTAAGCCAAGGCGAAATGGTTGACCGTATTAAAGCCGCGGTAGATGCCAAAACCGATAGCGATTTTTACATTATGGCGCGTACCGATGCGTTTCAAAAAGAAGGCTTAAATGCGGCTATTGACCGCGCAGCAGCCTGTGTTGAAGCTGGCGCCGATGCTATTTTTGCTGAAGCTGTGCACGACCTTGCCGATTACCAAGCATTTGCCAATGCGTTAAATGTGCCTATTTTGGCTAACATTACTGAGTTTGGCCAAACGCCAATTTATACCAAAGAGCAATTAAGTGATGTGGGCGTTGAAATGGTGCTTTACCCACTCAGTGCGTTTAGAGCTATGAATAAAGCGGCACTTAATGTTTACTCGGCTATTTTAAATGAAGGCTCGCAACAAAGCGAAATTGAAAACATGCAAACCCGAGCTGAGCTTTATGACTTTTTAGATTACCACACATACGAAAACACACTCGATAACCTTTTTTCATCAAAATCTGACAAATAATAATTATTAAATTAGACAACACACAAATTTAAGATAGGAGAA
>NZ_NTLW01000007.1:0-1489 GCF_002632075.1 Pseudoalteromonas sp. ESRF-bin5
GTATTGAGCAAGCTAGAAAAACACTATAAATGCGACAAAATCTAAGCTTAAAAATCAGATAAAAACCCGAGGGTTGGCCAAAAAGACAACGATGAATTCACAATGCAAAGCAACCTTTACCAAGGTGAGCGCTAGTTTAGGACTAATAAGAGGAAACTTTCCTTTTTTCTACATGCTTAAATAACCTAAATTAAGCATAATATTTATAGCTGGCAATAAGTTACACTATTTGCTAATAGTAAAAACTCATGAATTAGGACCTTTTTAAGCTAATATAGGGAAAGTGTCCTTTGATTAAATTGTTATATTTACCTAGGCATACATTGAATGTATTTACTTCTTTTAGCTTTCTTTTCATCCGCTGTCGTTACAGATGTTACTGGATATTGGATTGGCGAAACCGAAGATAAAAATAGGCTATTTCTTACATTTCGTGGAATAGACGGCACTTACGCTTCTCTACAGCAAAAATTAAACGAGGGTGAAGTTGAACAGTGGCATATTCAATTTGGTTATTGGGAGTTAGCTTCAAACGAAATCTCAACTTCTATAGTTGGAATGCATAGTGAAGATGGTACTAAAGTTTTAAGCGCATGCGTCAGCCCCAAAGTTACCTATTCCATTGATACATTGGGAAACGATATTCTTAGGTATACTTCGAAAAAGTCAGGCACTACTTATTCAACTAAACGTTCAACAGTAGAGCAAGACAATGAAAAAATTTCCAACCAGACACTTGAATTCATAAGGGATAAACTTGCTAAACACAAGGAAGTTTGTGAGTAAATATAACAACTCAATAAACTCGCTCACTTCGTTCGCTGGAACGCATACACGCAGGGCGGCTTCGCCATTATGCCCTACGTGCCTGCGCCCGTTATTGAAAAGTTATGTTTCAGTGTTATCACAATAAGTTTACACGATATGAATAAATTACTGAGTTACCTAGAAGAATGGAAAATATCTAAAACTAAGATATTTGAAAGTGAAGGCTATAAAGCTACTATCACTAAAGTACTAGGTGATTCTAAAAAAGCTCGCTACATAGATCTTGATACAGAAAAGTTAGTTTCAAGAGCGACACTTTGGGAAACTGGAGAATTAGAATTAGAAGCTTTAGATTTTCAATCAGAGAAACAAGTAATTCAATTGTCTGTAATTACCGTCGAAATTTGGGAATTGGATGATAAGTTAAATTGGTGGCTTAGTGAAGTTGCAACGTATTGAAAACATAACAATGCACTCAAAAGGGTAATTACTCCTCCCCCGTTTTAGTGGACACCTCCTCATTACTTTGAGGAGGCTAAAATGCCTAGGTATACCCAATCTAGAAAAACATGGTTTTACCCCGTTAATTTCAAAATCAAAGCAGTCGAACTAAGCTTACGATACGATGTCATGTCAAAGGACGTTGCCGAGGCGCTAGATATTCATACGTTAATGCTTAGTCGTTGGCGCTTCGCTTATCCGACCTACACAACCTAATAAC
>NZ_NTLW01000233.1:0-4488 GCF_002632075.1 Pseudoalteromonas sp. ESRF-bin5
ACACGAAAGGTTCAGCAAACAATTACCTTTTATTCACCACAAGCAGGTGTTGTCGATGGTTTGAAGGTTAGAGAAGGTTTTTATGTAAAGCCGGGAAACACCTTATTAAGCATTGGCCAGCTAGATCAAGTTTGGGTTGAAGCAGAAGTGTTTGAACGTGACGCAGCCTTAATTAAAAAAGGACTTCCTGTATCAATGACACTGGATTATTTACCCGGTGAGGACTGGGCTGGTGTCGTTGATTATGTTTATCCAACATTGAACAGTAAAACACGCACACTCCGAGTGAGATTGAAATTTGATAACACAGACTATCAATTAAAACCAAATATGTTTGCACAAGTCTCTATTCACGCTAATCAAGCTGATAGCACCATCCTCGTGCCTAAAGAAGCCGTTATTAGAACAGGTAAACAGGACAGAGTAGTACTTGCGTTAGGTGATGGGCAATTTAAATCTATTGAAGTGACTATTGGCCGGGTTGATATCGACAGCATCGAAATATTAGACGGCTTAAATGAAGATGACGTTGTGGTGACATCTGCCCAATTCTTGATTGATTCTGAATCAAGTAAAAGCTCTGACTTTAAACGAATGACTCATGATGAAGTGCCTAACTCTGTTTGGATGCAAGGGGATGTTAATAGTGTTATGGCAGGGCACCGCATGGTTAATATTTCACATGGCCCTGCTGAAGCTTGGGATTGGCCTGAAATGGTTATGGATTTTACTGTGGCTGAAAAAGTCGATATTGACTCATTAAAGTCAGGTCAATCTTTGCACTTTGAAGTGAGCAAAACCGAAGACGGTGGATATGAAATTACTGGAATTCATATCATGAGTGAGCCTGAAGTATCATCAGCAACAGTATCTGGTTTGATTAATGCGATTGATATTGATACACGGATTCTAAATATTAGCAGAGGCCCAATAGAGAAATGGGATAGACCTGCTGCGACGATGGATTTTATCGTCGCGGACAATATAGAAATGGTTGATTTCAATGTCGGTGATAATGTCACTTTCACTTTTGAGGTTAGAGATGACTTAGTTATCACTGACATTTCTCTTGAATCAGATGAACAACACGGCAAGGAAAATAAAGCTGCTGTTGATCATTCTAATCATTAAGTGGGAGAAAAATAATGATTGAATCAATTATTAGATGGTCTATCGGCAATCGTTTCTTTGTTTTGTTGATTACCTTAATTATCGCGTTTGGTGGTTTGTATTCATTACAAAAAACACCAGTAGATGCACTCCCCGATCTTTCTGATGTGCAGGTGATAATTAAGACGAGCTATCCGGGACAGGCACCACAAGTAGTGCAGGATCAAGTGACATTTCCTCTTACTACAGCGATGTTATCAGTGCCGGGGGCGCAAACTGTTCGTGGTTACTCATTTTTTGGTGATTCCTACGTCTACATTATTTTTGATGACGATACTGATTTGTATTGGGCTAGAAGCAGAGTACTTGAATACTTAAGCCAAGTAGCATCAAGCCTGCCTGATTCGGCAAAACCTCAATTAGGACCTGATGCAACAGGTGTGGGTTGGGTATACATTTACGCTTTAACAGATAAGTCTGGAAACCATGATCTAAGCCAATTAAGAAGCATTCAAGACTGGTTCTTAAAGTATGAACTACAAACTGTTCCGGGCGTGTCCGAAGTTGCCGCCGTTGGTGGTATGGTTAAGCAGTATCAAGTGCAAGTAGATCCTGATAAATTGAGAGCTTACGATATTCCTCTAAGTTTAATACAAATAGCCTTACAAAAAGGGAACAAAGAAACTGGCGCATCCGTTGTGGAAATGGCTGAAGCTGAATATATGGTTACCGCAACGGGGTATATTCAATCAGTTAGTGATATAGAGAAAATCCCACTTGGTATTAACGAACAAGGCACGCCATTGCGTATTGGTGATGTTGCTACCGTTAATTTAGGGCCTCAAATGCGCCGTGGTATCGCAGAGCTTAATGGTGAAGGCGAAGTTGTTGGTGGTGTTGTCGTTATGCGCTTTGGTGAAAACGCTCAACAAACCATAAACGGGGTAAAAGAAAAACTTGAATCGCTTAAATCTTCTCTACCAGAGGGGGTGGAGATTGTCCCTGTTTATGACAGATCGAAGTTAATAGATCGTGCTGTTGATAATCTTTGGAGCAAGTTGCTAGAGGAGCTTGCAGTCGTTGCTATTGTCTGTGTGGCTTTCCTATTTCATCTTCGCTCATCTATTGTGGCAGTTGTTACTCTGCCATTAGGTATCTTGGTGTCGTTCATTATCATGTATATGCAAGGCATCAATGCCAACATTATGTCTTTAGGCGGTATCGCTATTGCGATTGGTGCGATGACTGATGGTGCAATAGTGATGATTGAAAATATGCACAAGCATATGGAGAAAACACCACTAACAGATGAAAATCGCTGGCAAATTGTTGCTAAGGCTGCGAGTGAAGTAGGCCCTGCACTATTTTTTAGCTTACTGATCATTACAGTCTCATTCTTACCTGTATTTATCTTGGAAGCGCAAGAAGGAAGAATGTTCTCTCCGCTCGCCTATACAAAAACCTATGCAATGGCGGCATCAGCAGGTTTGGCGATCACATTGGTGCCTGTTTTGATGGGCTACTTTATTCGAGGCAAAGTTGTTTCTGAAAAGAAAAACCCGTTAAACCGATTATTGATTGCTATCTACATGCCTGTTTTAAAGCAAGTCATGAAGTTTCCAAAATCGACAATAGTAGCAGCAATATTAGTGACTATCGTTGGCTTTTGGCCTGTCGATAAAATTGGTAGTGAATTCATTCCGCCATTGGATGAAGGCGATCTCATGTATATGCCTACTACCTATCCCGGTATTTCAATTGGTAAAGCAAGGGAGTTATTGCAGCAAACAGACAAGCTTATTCGCACTGTGCCAGAAGTTGAAACTGTATTTGGTAAAGTAGGAAGAGCTGAAACTGCAACCGATCCTGCACCTTTAACCATGATTGAAACCTTTATTCAATTGAAGCCACAAGAGCAGTGGCGAGAGGGTGTGACTACTGAATCGTTAAAAGCTGAGTTTGATAAATTGGTTAAGTTTCCGGGCTTAACGAATGCTTGGGTTATGCCAATCAAGACCCGAATCGACATGTTAGCAACAGGCATAAAAACGCCTGTGGGTATTAAAGTCGCCGGACCAGAGCTTGATGTGATTCAGGAAATCGGCCAACAAATAGAGCAAATTTTACCCGAAGTTACAGGCACAGCATCAGTTTACTCAGAGCGAGTTGCAGGTGGACGATATATCAAGGTTGATATTTCACGCGATAAGGCAAGTCGCTTTGGGTTAAACATCGAAGATGTTCAACAAGTGGTTTCTACAGCTATTGGTGGTATGAACGTTACCCAAACGGTAGAAGGTCAAGAGCGTTACCCTGTTAACTTACGCTATCCGCAAGACTATCGAGACTCTCCTGAGCAGCTATCACGATTACCTGTTGTAACACCAAGTGGTCAACGCATTGCACTAGGTGATGTCGCAGATATTCGAGTTGAGAACGGTCCGCCGGGGATTAAGAGTGAAAATGCTCGTTTAAATGGCTGGACGTTTATCGATATAGACGGTGTTGACGTAGGTACTTATGTTGAAAGTGCAAAAATACACTTGGCTAATAATCTAAAACTACCAGCAGGTTATTCAATTACTTGGGCTGGGCAATACGAATATATGGAAAGAGCGAAAGAAAAGCTCACCTATGTATTGCCTTTAACACTCGCCATTATTGTTATTCTACTTTACTTAAACTTCAGAGCGTTTAGTGAGGTGGCTATCATTATCGTTACCTTGCCGATGGCGATGATTGGTGGCTTATGGTTGATGTATCTGGAAGGGTTTAACTTCTCTGTGGCTGTTGGCGTGGGCTTTATTGCTCTAGCTGGGGTAGCGGTTGAGATTGGTGTGATAATGTTGGTCTATCTCAATCAGGCACTTGCTGAGCTTAAGGAAAAAGCTGAAGAGCGAGCTGAACCTATCTCTGATGATGCATATCAAGATGCATTATTGCACGGTGCAGGCTTACGAGTTCGTCCAGTAATGATGACAGTTGCAACAATCATTATCGGCTTGATGCCCATTTTATATGGTACAGGAACAGGTTCGGAGATTATGAGTCGTATTGCTGCACCTATGGTAGGCGGAATGACAAGTGCTGTGCTACTCACTCTTATTGTGCTCCCAGTAATTTACTCAATCGTTAAAAAGCCAGAATTAAACGCCTTTAACAAGGAGCTTTCTAAGGCGGAGCTAAAAAGTAATGCTTAGCGAAGTTAAGAAACCATAAATAGCAATTTCAATAAACTAAAATAGAGGTAAATATGAAAAAACTAATTAAATTTTTAACCGTAATCAGTGTCGTTTTTAGTAGTGCGGTATTTGCGCATGTGCATCTTGAAAAAAGTGTGCCTGCTGATAATGCAATGCTAATGAATCCTCCAGAAGA
>NZ_NTLW01000022.1:0-1769 GCF_002632075.1 Pseudoalteromonas sp. ESRF-bin5
AGCCGATCACTAATTCAGCCAAAACGATTAAGCGGGCGTATTCTACCAAGTATAATAATAACTACAAGTTAAACTTTACTCTGCCTGCTGGTTTGATAGACCGCGTTTTGATTTTAAATGGCCATCAGGGTTTTTCTCGCCTGTGCCTATAAACACACCATCGGCTAATACCTTTATTGCACCATCAGGTAATTCTTTACCAAGAACTACAGCTTGCCCATGGCTAAATGAAACACCCTGCTCTTTAGTGATTTCCACAACCGGTAAATCAACTAGAGCGGTGTCCATTGGCAAAAGCAGTTCGTCAAGGTAGGTTGACGGAACGGTTTCTTCGTCTTTTGCTTTAGCTAGTAACGATTCTAACTGCTCTATCGATACCATTTTATCTGCGGGGTAATGGCCAACAGCCGAGCGGTGAAGCATAATTACATGAGCACCACAGCCTAAGTTTTCACCTAAGTCATCAACAATAGTACGAATGTAAGTCCCTTTAGAAACGTGAGCTGTCATTTGTACTTCATTATTCGCTTCATCAAACTCATCAAGCGTTAGGCTAAATACATTTATCTTTCTGCATTTTCGAGGAACTTCAATCCCTTCACGCGCATATTTATACAAAGGTTTCCCTTCATACTTAAGCGCAGAATACATCGATGGATACTGATCAGATTCACCTAAAAACGCTGAAATTTCTTGCTTTAATTGATCAACAGTTACGTTTACATCTCGTGTCTGAACTATTTCACCATCAGAGTCAGATGTTGTTGTTCTTTCACCTAACTTAGCACGCACAACATAGGTTTTATCGGTATCAAGTAAAAACTGAGTAAACTTAGTCGCTTCACCAAAACAGATTGGCAGCATACCGGTAGCAAGCGGATCGAGTGCACCTGTGTGCCCCGCCTTTTGGGCAAAATATATACCTTTTGCTTGCTGTAATGCCTTGTTTGACGAAATACCTTTGGGTTTATCTAACAACAAAATCCCGTCTATTGGACGGCCTTTACTGCGTCTTGCCATCGCTATATGCCTTCTTAGCTATCTTTATCATCTGCTTGTTTAATGTTGTCATCTGAGCTCGACACATCATCAACACTACTATCGTCTTCATTGACGTGTTTTGCGTTATCTTCTCTGATGATTGTGTCCACTAAGTTAGAGATACGCATCCCTTCCATTAATGAATTATCAACCACAAACTTTAGCTCTGGCATAATACGAGCACGAATACGCTTGCCTAAAAGCGAACGAATATAGCCCGTAGCTTCGTTAAGTACTTTTGCGCTTTGCTTTGCTGCATCTTCATCTTTTGTGTTAAACACAGTGATGAAAATTTTTGCATAAGATAAATCGCGCGATACTTCTACCGCAGACACTGTCACCATGCCTAAGCGCGGATCTTTAATTTCGCGTTGTAAAATCACAGCAATTTCTTTTTGGATTTGCTGGCCAACACGATCAGTGCGAGAAAATTCTCTCATGAAACTTGTCCTAAAAATGTAACTTATTGAAATTTAATAATAAGCTAATTAAGTAATAGATACACAAATGGGGGCTAAGCCCCCATTTATTTGTTTAGTGAGCTAACAATTATAAAGTACGTTGTACTTCAACTGTTTCAAATACTTCGATTTGGTCACCAACACGTACGTCATTGTAGTTCTTAACACCGATACCACATTCCATACCATTACGCACTTCTTGCACATCGTCTTTAAAGCGACGAAGTGATTCAAGTTCGCCTTCGTATATAACCACGTTATCACGTA
>NZ_NTLW01000173.1:0-19864 GCF_002632075.1 Pseudoalteromonas sp. ESRF-bin5
GCGTTAGAAATGATTTATAAAGTACCCAAACAACATGAAAACGTTGCAATTAGTGTGCTTTCATACGTAATTGATAATAACAACGTGTTGTGGATCTCTCTTTCTAACTTTGGCTTAATTGGTATTGATTCATCAACGTATGAACACCTTCATACTATTGATCTTGATAAGAATAAACTAGGTACATTACTTTATAGTATGGTGCTTGACGACGACGGTATGATTTGGATGAGTAGCCATAAAGGTATTTGGCGTTTAAATCCAGAAACGCTCCACTTTCAGCAGTTTAGTACAGCCGAGGGGCTTTTATCGGCTGAATTTAATAGCTCAGCAATGGCGCAGCTTAACGATGGCCGCATTGTATATGGGGGGTTAAAAGGAATAACGTATTTTCATCCAATGGAAAACCAAAGTTATAAGCCGCTTATAGAGCATGTAAATATAACGCGGGTAAATTTAATGTCTCGAGAGTTATCTCGCGATTTAAGGCAACCTCTGAATGAAGTCGTTTTAAACCACGATGACATTGGTCTTGAAGTGGCTTTTTCTGCAATGGCTTTTAGCAATCAAGAACGTATTATCTATGAGTACCAGCTTGATAACGGGCAAAAAACCTACGCAAGAAATAACAACCGAGTACTATTTCCTAAGTTAAACCCAGGTAATTATACATTAAAAGTTTGGGCTAAAGACCCCTTAACGGGAATTTTTACCAAGCCAGCTACATTAAAAATAAAGGTTAAATACCCACTTTGGCGTGCGCCTTATTTTATGGTGTTATACGGCGCTTTATTTTTATTTTTTATTGCCATGTGGGTCAGGCGACGTAATAAAATTCAACGTATCTTATTGGCTGCGCATAAAGAAAGTAAAGACAGTGAGTCCCGTTTAAAGCTTGCCCTTGAAGGCAGTGAGTCTGGCGTATGGGATTGGCAGTCAAGTAACCCAAGTATTTATCAGCCTCGTTTAAGTAATGAGCTGGGTTATAAACACGATACTGTAAGCCTTGATGAATACTTGGCTAAAATACATCCGCAAGAAAAACAACTATTTCGTTTAGAGTGGTTAGAGTTTTTGTCGACCGATAAAGGCTACTTTAACTGCACATACCGTGTACGCCATGCCAAAGGCTATTGGCGTTGGTATAAAGACTTTGGCAAAGTGGTTGAGTGGGATGAGAAAACGCCTCAAAAAGTAGCGGGTACATACACTAACATGACCCGTGAAATGGTATTTGAAGAGCACGCACGCTTATTTACTGCTGCTTTTGAACAAACTCGTGATTGGGTTTTTATTCTCGATAAAAACTTTAATGTTCGTGCCTCTAATAAATCACTTCAAACCGCTTTTAACTTTGCTGCAGAGCCCATTTCAAGCAGGGCGTTAAACTTAGGTATGTCGCCTAAAAGCCGTGTTGATTACTTACGTATTATGAAAAAGCTCTCAGAAGGGGAGCATTTTTCTTGTGAAGATATGGTACGCCTTCACAATGGAGAGTCGCGCCATGTGCTAGTTAAAATAAGTGCGGTTGCTGATACAGAACAACGCTTAAGCAGCTACGTGATTATTTTAACTGATATACACGCACAAAAACTTGCAGAGAGTGAACTGCACCAACTCGCTAACTTTGATGTGTTAACCGGCTTACCAAATCGTACGTTGTTTAATGATAGGGTTGAGCATGCCCTTGAGCAAGCCCAAAAGCACTTATGCAAAGCTGCGCTTTTACATATTAATATTAAGCGCTTTAAGTACTTTAATGATTCATTAGGCCACGAAGTCGCCGATGAACTTATTAAAAAAGTTGCAGAGCGATTAAAATGCTCACTACGTACATCAGACAGTATTGCACGATTTGGTGGTGATGAATTCGTGGTCCTGGTTGAAGATATTCACCAAATAGAAGAGGTATTACTTATTTGTACCAAACTTATGGATTGCGTGAATCAAAATATAAGTATTAACGACCAAGTAGTGAATATTAATTTAAGCATTGGTGTTGCTATTTCTCCTGATGATGCAACACAAAGTGGTGCCTTACTGAAGGCGGCAAACATTGCGCTCTATCATGCCAAAGGTGCGCTTGAAAGTAATTATCAATTTTACAAACAAGAAATGAATCAGCATGTTCAAAAAGCCCTTCATTTAGAATCACAGTTAACAAAAGCCTATCAAGAGCATGAGTTTTGTAATTACTACCAACCTATTATAAATGCTCACACACATCAAACTGAAGGCTTTGAAGTATTACTTCGCTGGCCTGAAAATAAACGAATCCAAACACAGGAGTTTTCGTTGGCGGCTGAAGGTGTTGGTTTAATAACTAAAATAATGCTACAAACCTTTGGCAGAGCATTGAATGAGCTTAACGAATGGCGAAAAGCATCTCCTGATTTGTATTTATCGATTAACTTATCGGCATTAGATTTTGAATTTATAGAGCTTGTGCCAGAGATTAAAAAAGCGCTTATTAATGCTAACGTGCCATCAGAGGCTATTGTATTTGAAATAACAGAATCTATTTTAATGCGTGACTCAAACCTTGCACTGCAAAGTATGAAAAAGTTAAAAGAGTTAGGCTGTAAACTCTATATGGACGACTTTGGTACCGGCTATGCATCGCTGACTTATTTAAAGCGTTTTCCTATAGATGTGCTTAAGATTGATCGAAGTTTTGTGCAAGACATCGGTATTGATTCTGATGATGAGGCAATTATTGAATCAACACTCACATTGGCACACAGTTTAGGCAAAGAGTGTGTGGCTGAGGGCGTTGAAAGCCAGCAGCAGCTTCTGTTTTTAACCGCGTTAGGGTGCAAGCATTTTCAGGGCTATTTATTTAGTAAGCCTGTTCCAAGTGAAGATGTACCAGCGCTCATAGTACGTGACTGGCAAGGTATTTTTGGTAGTAACCTACATGCGGATCATAGATAAGCGGTCATAAATATCAAAATGGTGTTACTAGTCCTTTTGAGCACAGTGCACGTTAAGTTGCAATATTATAGCGCCTTACTGGTTTTAGGCGCTCTGAACATAACGTAAGTTATTGGGCTGAGTTTATTTTGTGTTGAGCACCATGTTAATGCTGCCTTCTTCAAAATCGCGGCTTACTTTAAAGCCCAACTTGCGGGCAAGTTCAATCATACCTGTGTTTTCTGGTAGTGTTATACCTTCAATCCATTCAACGCCTTGGCGTTTACAATGGTTAATTGCAGCATTCATTAAAATTCGACCTAGCCCTAAGCCCTGGCAGTCAGAACGAACCACAATAGCAAACTCAGCATGCACGTTGTCGGGATCCATAATCACACGCGACACCCCTAAGGTACGTGTTTTTCCCTCTAAGCGTTGGCAAACAATAAACGCCATTTCTCGGTCGTAATCAATTTGAGTCATTTTAGCGAGTTGATCGTGGTTAAATTGAGGTAACTCGCCAAAAAAGCGTTTGTAACGATCTTCTTTATTGAGTGATTGATCAAATGCCTTGTGGGCTTGTTCATCTTCAGGTTTTATTGGCCTAAGCGTTGCTTGAGTATTATTTTTTAGCGTTACTATTTCTACAAGATCTATAGGGTAGGGGCGAATACATAACCGTTTGCGGTTACTTTTTGACTGATATCGATTTAGCGTTATGGTGGCATCAAGTACTAAAAATTGCCCGTTACTTGCAAGTATTGGGTTAAGTTCCATTGCGCTAATATCGGGTTGATCCACAACGAGCTGTGAAATACGCGTGAGCAACGCACATAAACGATATTTGTCGACCTTTTCAGGTAAAATGCGATCTTTTAATACGCCTTTATCATGTGCGGCAGCAATTAAGTATTTAGCCAAGTTCATATTAAGGGGAGGGAGGGCTACTGCGGCTTGAGCGTACTCAAGCCCTGTACCTGCCTCACCAAGTAAAATAACGGGGCCAAAATTAGGCTCTGTTTTAATTGCAATCCGCAGCTCGTTTGCACCTGCACGCGGTGCCATTTTTTGGAGTGAAAACCCATCAATAGTGGCATCCGGATAAGTGTTTTTAATACGAATAAGCATCGCAAATGCGGTTTGCTCAACTTCATTGGCATCGTTTAGATTTAAAACCACGCCGCCGACTTCAGACTTAGAAGCAATACTTGGGCTTATAAGCTTAAGCGCAACGGGAAAACCAAGCTCTATTGCTTGTTCTTTTGCTTCAGTAGGTGTGTACGCCACTTTAGTTTCAATACATTCAACACCATAGTGGCTTAGTACTTGGCTTGCATTGTGAGTGGGTAGATAGGTTTGTTCTTCATCTAAATATTCAGTTATTAACCTTGTGGCAGCAGCTTTGTTTATTTTTGCATCGTCAGTGTTAGACTCTGGCGTTTGCGTTAAATGTTTTTGGTTTCGACGATACGATACCAAGTGCATAAACGCACCGACAGCGCCTTCAGGTGTTCGATAAGTAGGAATTGCATTATTAGCGCATATTTTTCTGGCTGCGAATGAAGCATCTTCACCCATAAAGTTGGTAAACACATAAGGGCGAGCCATTTTGGGCAACGTTTGTAGCGCTTGAACAATTACATTGGCATAGTCTTCACTTGGAGCCAGTGCCGATGGGGTGTGTATTATCAATAAGTTTTTTACTTCTTTTGCATGCAATAATATTTCTAATGCTTGTTTGTAACGCGCTGGTGCCGAGTCACCAAAAATATCAATCGGGTTGGAGGTTGCTTCCGAGCGGGGAATAACGTGATTAAGCGCACTGCGTGTTTCACTACTAAGCGCCGCTAATTTCCCAGATCGTTGAATTAGCTCATCGACCGCCATAACACCCGGGCCTCCTCCATTTGTTAAAATAGTGAGCTGTTCAACTTGCAATAATTTTGGGTGCATGGCGAGCGTTTGTGTTGCAGCAAATAGCTCTCGTAGGTCGTTAACGCGCAGCATACCCGCACGTTGAAATAAGGCATCGTATACGGCATCAGAGCTTTGTTTTCCACCGGAATGGATCTCTGCCGCAAGAGCGCCAGCATTTGTCTTTCCAGTTTTTATGGCAATAACAGGTTTACTAAATGCAGCCGCTCTTGCGGCCGAAATAAAGCCACGAATGTCTTCAATGTTATCAATATAAAGTAAAATAGCTTTAGTTTTTGAATCACGACCTAAAAAGTCGAGCAGCTCATCAAAATCAATATCTAAACACCCTCCCACAGAAACAAAGTACGAAAAGCCAATATCCTTATTTTTAGCCCAATCTAATATGGTTGAACAAACTGCTGCAGATTGCGACACAAAGGCAATTTTACCTGGGCTTGCCACTGTATGAGAAAAGCTGGCATTTAACCCAATATGGGGAATTAATAGCCCCAAGCTATTAGGGCCTAATAAAGTAACGTTGTGTTTATGGGCGCATGCTTTTAGCGCACTTTTTTGATCGTTCGTTAAGCCATCGGCAATAATAATAGCGCTTTTACAGCCCAGCTCGCCTAGTTGGCTAATAATGTCGAACAGGGTATTTTTATTGGTACAAATAACGGCAAGATCAGGCACTTTAGGTAGATCATTAATACACGGGTATGCAAGTACGCCATGAACAGCGCTATAGCTTGGCGTTACAGGCATGATTGGTCCTTTAAAACCGCCTTGTAATAAATTACGCATAACGACAAAACCGGCACGAGAGGCATTATTTGACGCGCCTATCACTGCCACTGAGCTTGGATTAAAAAACTGACTAATTCGCTTTAGGCTCATTGCGTTTCCTTAGCTTTAAAATTTTGCGTTATACATTGTCTCAATGTACCCTGTTTAACAGGTTATTTCGAGTTTATAGATACGTATTATTGATATCAATCAAGGAGTTTACTGTGATTAAAACACCTGGTTTTCACACTGTGCTGGCGGCTATTTTTTTAAGCCTAGGCTTAATTAGCTTAGGGTTTATTTTAAAAAGTGCAGCACTAAATGTAAAAGAAATGGAGCGTACAGTACAAGTTAAAGGATTAGCAGAGCAAGAGGTGATTGCCGATACTGTTATATGGCCTTTGCAATTTAGCGATGCAGATAACGACCTTGAAAAGTTGGTAAATAGGGTTGAGAAAAAAAACGCTGCCGTGATCGCATTTTTAAAACTGCATGGTTTTGATGACGCCGAAATATCACTTGGTAGCCAATCTATTGTTGATAAACAGGCGCGCGAGTACGGCAATGAAAACCAGCAATTTAGGTACATTGTTCGTTCAAATATGACCGTTTATTCTAGCGCTGTAGACAAGGTGCAAAATGCGCTGAGCAAAGTAAGCCAATTAGCTAAACAAAATATTGCCATAGTACAAGATAGTTACGAAACACGTGTTGAGTATATTTTTACAGGGCTAAACGATGTGAAACCGGCCATGGTTCAACAAGCAACTGAAAAAGCCCGCGAAGTAGCTAACAAGTTTGCTAGGGATTCCAATTCAAAACTAGGAAAAATAAAAACAGCTCGCCAAGGGCAGTTTAGTATTACTAATCGCGATTCAAATACACCACAAATAAAAAACGTAAGAGTAGTAACCACTGTTGAATACTACTTAAACGACTAGGATCTATTTATTATTCTAGGTTAAATTTATAGCGGTGTGTTTAGTATTTATGTAACTCATTAGGTTACAAATTTGGTACCTTGGTAAAATAGTTACTCGATTAGCCAACGCTTAATCTATCAAGGTTCTCACGTCCTAAACCGCTTTAACTAAATGTGCAACTTGCGCGGTTGAACGTTGCAGGTATGCAGCACTAAGTAAAATACTGGTTTCGTTAAGATCTGTTCCTTTTAATATATTTACCAAGTGCTGTTTAGCTGTTGGGTTTTGTTTTTGTTCTATTTCCATCAAGGCTAACAGTGCTGAAAATTCATGCTTAACCGGCGTGCTTGGTTTATTTGCATACGCAATATAACAAGCAACAGGTGTTAAGCCACGAGCATTGGGTTGGGCAAGCGCTTTTACTAAGTCATCGTTAGACTCAAATAACATTAATGAGCGTATATAGTTAAATGCCAGCTTTTGGGCATTAGCGTGTTTAAATACAGTGTGTAACACATTATTGCCTTGGGTATCTTGTGCCAAGAAGCCCTTATTTTCTCTAAGCGCAGGAGTAAAAAACGTCAAGGCATCTGTGGTTGTTAACTGATTAATAAAAGGTGCAGGTGGGGTATTGCTTGCTAAAATACGTGTTGCTACATTTTGCATAAAATCGTACTTAATACTCATACGCAAAGCGCTTTCGTATAGATGATTAAGCTGCTGTGTTTGTTGTGATTGGTTTAACTGCTTAAAGTCATTATCAAGTTCATTTAATTGATGCTTTGAAATACGTGCGTTAAGTAACTGTATGCATAACTCCATAATTTTTGCGCCTCTTAAATACCTTTTTGTTTAGCTTAACCTATTATTGCCAATTGGTACAAAATACAAAAAAGGCCGCATAAGCGACCTTTTAGTGAGCTTTATAAATTGGGATTAAGCTTTTTTGCTTGCTACCCATTCATTTACAAAGTTTTCTAGTACGTTAAGTGGTACTGGGCCATTTTTTAGCACTACATCGTGGAATTGACGAATATCAAACTTGTCGCCAAGTTGCTTTTTAGCGTCTTCACGTAGTTCTAAAATTTTCAACATACCTACTTTGTAAGCCGTTGCTTGCGAAGGCATTACAATGTGACGTTCAACCATTTTAACGCCGTCAGAAGTGGCATTAGGGGTGTTATTCACGTAGTAATCAATCCCTTCTTGGCGAGTCCACTTCATTGCGTGAATACCGGTATCAACCACTAAACGGCACGCGCGCCATAATTCCATAGAAAGACGACCAAAGTCTGAGTATGGGTCTGAGTACATACCCATTTCTTTAGGTACAAGTTCAGAGTATAAACCCCAACCTTCAATGTAGGCTGTGTAGCCGCCAAATTTACGGAACTTAGGCACACCTTCTAGTTCTTGCGAAATAGCTATTTGCATGTGGTGACCCGGAATACCTTCATGGTAAGCCAGTGCTTCCATTTGGTACGTTGGCATCGCTTCCATGTCGTAAAGGTTTGCGTAGTAAATACCTGGGCGTGAACCATCTGGCGCAGGCTGTTGGTAAAATGCTTTACCCGCCGCTTTTTCACGGAAAGCTTCAACTGCTTTTACTTTAAGGTCGGCTTTTGGCTTAACAATAAATAGCTCATCAAGACGCACTTTCATTGTGTCGATCATAGCTGTTGCTTCGTCAAGGTAGCGCTGTTTACCCTCTGCTGTATTTGGGTAGTAAAATTGCTTATCAGTTTTCATAAACTGCATAAACGCTTTTAAGTCGCCTTTAAAGCCTACTTTATCTTTAATTTCACGCATTTCGTCATGTATACGGCTTACTTCTGATAGGCCAATTGCATGAATTTCTTTTGCAGTTAAATCAGTGGTGGTTGTGCGTTTAAGTGCATTATTGTAAAAGGTATTACCTTCAGGTAATTTCCAAGCACCATCACGGTCGTCAGCACGTTTTTCAAGTTGTGCTAGGTAGTTAATAAGCTTTGAGTAAGCTGGTTTAACTGCCGATTTTAACGCGTCAGTTGCCTCATTGATAAGTGCATCTTTCTCGTCTTGGCTGATTTCAAGTGCCGTTACTTTGCGTTTAAAGTCTGCTAAAAGTGTTGAATCGTCACCTTTTTCAAATGGTGCACCTTGAATAATGTTTTTGCTTGAATCAATAACATGTGGAAACACAAACTTAGGCGCAATAATGCCTTTGTCTGCTCGTGTTTCTAAATCAGTTACCAATTGGTCAAATACCGTAGGCACCCCATTTAAACGCGAAATGTAGTCTTTTGCTTCTTTAACATTACTAATTGAATGCTGATTTATTAAAAATGCAGGCACCATAGAGTGTGTACCAAACATTTGGTTTACAGGGTAGTTGTGGTAACGCCATTTAAAGTCAGCAATTGAGCTTTCTAAGTCTTGTTTTTTTAAGTCGTAGCTTACTTTAGTTGCATCGTCTAGCAGGTCGCGGTTAATCGCGTTTAGGGCAACTAAGTCGGCTTTAGTTTCAGCGAGGTCTTTGAGTTTTTGCTCTTCGCTGCCGTCATCCCACTTATCGTAATCTTTTTTAATACCCATGTAAGTTTGGTAAACCGGGCTGCTCATCACATCACGGTTAAAGGTATCTTCAAAAAACGCATTGGCTTTGTCAATTTCGCTTTGTACAGGTTGCGCTTGTACAATTGGGGTGGTTACAGATTGTTGTGGTGCTTGTTGGCAACCAGCAAGGAGTGCAACACTCACAGCTGCTGCAATAAAGGTAAGTTTACGCATTGTTTTCCCTTTTGTTGTTAGAAACCCATTAGGGTATTTTAATTTTTCATGTATTCGCTTACATGACGTATAACGCCCAATGCATTATACGAACAATTCTAGCAGGTCATTTAAAAAGCGATGCCCTTTAAGGCTCACTTGCCAGTGACCGTCTTTTTCTATTAATAAACCGGTGTTTATGGCTTTATTTAAAGCTGCTTGTTGGCTTTGCAATGGCTGATTAGTTAGCGCACTGTAGTCTTCAATCGGGCATGGTTCGACAAGGCGAAAGCGATTCATAAAAAACTCGAAAGCTAAATCGTCTTGCTCAACGTGCCAGCTTTTATACAAATAAGGCTTTACCATATCCATGTAGCCACGGGGATGTTTGACCTTTTCAGTTCGGGTAATTATGCCGGTTTTTGCATTGGTAACCTTACCATGAGCACCACAGCCAATCCCCAGATAATCGCCAAACCGCCAATAATTTAAGTTATGTTGGCATTGATAGCCCGGTTTTGCATACCCTGAAATTTCGTATTGTATATAACCTGCTTCTGCAAGTAGTGCTTGGCCTTGTTCTTGAATATCCCACAGAGTTTCATCTTGAGGAAGTGTTGGCGGTTTAGATGCAAACTGAGTATTAGGCTCTATGGTAAGTTGGTACCACGAAATATGTGGCGGATCGAGGGCAATAATTTGCTTTAAATCACTTAATGCATCGTCTAGGGTTTGCCCTGGTAAGCCGTGCATTAAATCAAGATTAAAGCTATTTAAACCAGCCTCCTTGGCTTGCTCTGCTGCATGGGTCGCCTCGTTAGCACCATGAATGCGGCCAAGCGCTTTTAACTTGTCGCTTTGCAGGCTTTGTATGCCAATTGAAATGCGGTTTATACCTGCTTTTACATACTCTTTAAATCGGCCCGTTTCTACTGTGCCTGGGTTTGCTTCGAGGGTTACTTCACAGTTATCGGCAAGGCCTATAAGGCTATCTACTTCGTTTAGTAGGCGTGTATAAGCATCACCGGTCAATAAACTTGGGGTACCGCCACCAATAAATATACTGTGAATTTTTCGCCCTTCAACTAAGTGTAAATCGGCTTTTAAATCGTCTATTAAATGCTGAACATATTCGGCTTCTGGTATGTCGCCTTTTTGTCCATGGCTATTAAAGTCGCAGTAAGGACATTTTTGAACGCACCAAGGTACGTGCACATATAAACTTAGAGGAGGAAGAGTCACAGGCCGCCTTTTAGTTGTAGCTCATTTAGCAAAGCTTGTAGTGCTTGACCGCGATGGCTCACAGCATTTTTTTGCTCTTTGGTTAACTCGGCGCTGGTACAGTTTTGCTCTTCAACAAAAAATACCGGGTCGTAACCAAACCCGCCTTCGCCATGTTGGGTTTGTGTAATTTCGCCTTCCCAGCTTGCGCTGCAAATAAGCGGGGTAGGGTCATCGGCGTGGCGCATTAATACTAATACACACCAAAAACGCGCTTTACGATTTGGGTTATTACCTAAATCATTAAGTAGTTTATCTATGTTGTCTTGATCGCTTGCGCTCTCACCAGCAAAGCGAGCAGAGTAAACCCCCGGTGCACCATTTAAACCATCAACCTCTAAGCCGGAATCATCAGCTATGGCTGGCATACCCGTAATTTTAGCTGCATGACGGGCTTTAATAATAGCATTTTCAACAAAGGTAGTACCTGTTTCGGCTACTTCGCCAACGTTAAAATCACTTTGTGGAACTACATTAATATTAAGTGGGCTTAACATGTTGGCCAGCTCACTTACTTTGCCAGGGTTACCCGTGGCAAGGACTAAAGTTTTGTTCATAATATTATTTATCTACGTAAAATTTTTGCTGAAATTGCAGTGTTTGAAATTGATTACTTTGCTGTATTTCAATTTCAAAGCGCAGTATTTCTTCGTTTGTAAAATCGACTTGGGCAAGGTAATAAATCGACTCGCCTTCAATTACTTCTTTAAAGTTAAGCGTTTGTTTGTTGCCAAGTAGGTTTCTGGCTGTGCCAGATAACTTGGCCTTTTGAGCTGTATTGCCTGTATTGTTTTTTAACACAGAAATATTAACAATCCCTTTATATCCACTGCGCTCAAGCCCATAAGCCTTGGCAATTTGTGGCTGAATAAAGGTTGATGGAAAAGCAATGTAATGTACTTGCCACGGGCCAAGTTCTTTATATTGCCCGCCCAATGTTTGTTCGCTGTGTGCGTTAAATGCGAATGTTAAACAAGCAATAAAACAAAATTTAATTAATCGATTCATTGTTCACTCCAAAAATATAAAAAAGAGGCCATAAGGCCTCTTTTACTTAAAACAAAAGCTTAAGCTAAAAAGTCCATTAACAGCATTTGCAAAAACTGAATACCAATAATTAATACAAGTACTGATAAATCTAACCCACCCATTGGTGGAATAATTTTACGAAGTGGCTTGAGCATTGGCTCAGTAAGCTGGTGGAAAACCGCTTCAATAGGGTTGTAGCCTTGGCTTACCCAGCTGAGAATTGCGCGGATAATTAATACCCAAAATACTAAGTTTAAGCCTTCTTTTATTACGGTAATTAGAGCTTGAATAAACACGGGTTGCGCAGCCCATGCGCCGTAAATTACCAACATTAAAGTACTAATTTTGGCAATAGCTACAATAAATGCCAGCAATAGTGAGGCTAGATCAAGCCCACCTAACCCGGGTATAATTTTACGTAAAGGGTTGACTGCAAACGACGTTGCTTTAACCACAAATTGGCTCATTGGGTTGTAAAAATCGGCTTTTGCCCACTGTAGCCAAAAACGCAGTAGTACCACCATTAAAAACAAATCAAACAGAGTACTGATCAAAAATTGCATGGCATTCATAGTGTAACCTTTAATAATAAAGTAGTTTTAAAGTTCTTTTTCCATTTGCATCGCGCGAGCAATACACGCATCCATCGCATCGCCAACGGTTTTAGTTAAGCCTTCGTCTTTTAAATGCTCAACTGCGGCATGTGTAGTACCGCCTTTAGATGTTACGTTTGCGCGTAGCTGAGAAATGCTAATTTCTGGTTGGCTTAATGCCATTTCTGCTGCGCCAAGTGCTGTTTGTTGTACTAAACGACGAGCATCTTCATCATTAAAGCCAAGCGCTTTTGCTTTTTCTTCAATGGCTTCCATAAATAAGAAAAAGTAAGCTGGTGATGAACCTGTTACTGCAATGATATCGTTAATTTGCGCTTCTTGTTCGACCCACACCACAATACCTGTGCACTCAAATACTTGTTGAACAAATTCATGTTCTTGCTGCGTTTCGCCAGCGCCAAATAAGCCAGAGACGCCACGCCCTAATAAAGACGGCGTATTAGGCATGCAACGTACAATTTTTACATCTTGCCCTAACATTTCGCGCAAGCGGCTTACTGTTAAACCAGCAGCTACTGAGATAAATAGTTTATTACTGAAATCGATGCCAGACTCTTGAAACGATTTACATAAATCGCCCATCATTTGCGGCTTTACAGACAAAACAATTACATCAGCATCGCGTAGGGCTTCGTTATTGTCACTGGTGGTTTGCACCTTGAAATCGGCTGCTACCTTTGCAAGCTTTTCTTGGTTGCGGTTAGTCGCAATGATGTTGTTTGCGTCAAAGCCGTTTTTTACCATGCCACCAATAATAGCGTAGCTCATGTTACCTGTGCCTATAAATGCGATTTTTTTATCTGACATAAATCTGTTTTTACCTTTTAAGTTCGTGTTCCAAAAATGTCTGTTCCGATCCTCACCATAGTTGAGCCTGCACTAATTGCGGCTTCAACGTCATTACTCATACCCATAGATAGAGTGTCTAACTGTGGATATTGGGCCTTTAGTTTATCAAAGCAAGTTTGTAATTGCTCAAAATATTGAGTTTGTGTCGTTGGATCGTCACTTTTTGCAGGAATAGCCATCAAACCACGTAATCTTAACTGATCACATTGGCTAATAAACTCAGCAAGATTTGCGATGTCATCGGGATGACAGCCCGACTTTGCCTCCTCGGCGCTAATATTTACCTGAATAAGTACATTAAGTGGTGGTTTACTGGTTGGGCGCTGAGCGTTGAGGCGCTTGGCTATTTTGATTCGATCAACGCTTTGTACCCAATCAAAATTTTCTGCCACTAAAGCACTTTTATTTGACTGGATAGGGCCAATGAAATGCCAAATGATATCGCTATATGTGTGCAGTTGAGCTATTTTATCTACAGCTTCTTGAACATAAGACTCACCAAACTGGCGTTGGCCATAATTGTAGGCAGCAACTATATCGTCGCTAGGTTTGGTTTTAGACACCGCCAGTAAGGTTATTTCATCTTTGCTTCTGTGCGTGTTTTTTGCCGCGTTTGAAATTCTTGCGTAGGCGCAAGTGAGTCGTTCTGCTATTGTAACCATATAATTATCAGCCAGTTGTGGAGTCATAAATGGATATTACCGAATTATTAGCGTTTAGTGTGCAACACAATGCATCCGATTTACATTTATCGTCGGGTGTTTCACCTATGATACGCGTAGATGGTGATGTTCGCCGCATTAATATACCAGCCCTTGCAGATAAAGACGTAAACAGTTTAGTTTACGATATTATGAACGATACTCAGCGCAAAGATTACGAACAAAACCTTGAGGTGGATTTTTCGTTTGAGGTTCCTAATCTTGCTCGCTTTCGTGTTAATGCCTTTAATTCAAACCGCGGTCCCGCGGCAGTATTTCGTACTATACCGAGTGAAGTATTAACACTTGATGATTTAGGCGCGCCAGATATTTTTAAAACAATATCAGACAACCCGCGTGGGTTAGTCCTTGTTACCGGGCCAACAGGGTCGGGTAAATCAACAACACTTGCGGCCATGGTTGATTACATAAATCAAAATAAGCATCACCATATTTTAACGATTGAAGATCCAATCGAATTTGTTCACGATAACAAGTTAAGCTTAGTTAACCAACGTGAAGTTCATCGTGATACACACAGTTTTTCAAACGCACTACGTAGTGCGCTGCGTGAAGACCCCGATGTTATATTAGTGGGTGAGCTGCGTGATTTAGAAACTATTCGCCTAGCGATGACCGCTGCTGAAACCGGTCATTTAGTGTTTGGTACGTTGCATACAACCTCAGCGCCCAAAACCATTGACCGTATTATTGATGTATTCCCTGGTGAAGAAAAAGCAATGGTACGCTCTATGTTGTCTGAGTCATTGCGTGCGGTTATTTCACAAACGCTCCTTAAAAAAATTGGTGGTGGGCGAGTGGCAGCTCATGAAATTATGATTGGTGTACCCGCCATACGTAACTTAATTCGTGAAGACAAAATTGCACAAATGTACTCGTCTATTCAAACTGGCGCCTCAATTGGTATGCAAACAATGGATCAATGTTTAACAAACTTAGTTAACCGAGGCATTGTGACCAACACCGCAGCGCAAGCTAAAGCGCAAGACAAAACACAATTTGGTGGTTAAGGAATTAGAATGACTTTATCTTTAAACCGTTACTTAATCACTATGATTGAGAAAAAAGGCTCTGATTTATTTGTATCTAGCCGTTTACCTGTTAGTGCAAAAATAAACGGTGAACTAATTCAATTGGACGATGACAAACTCACTGACGAAGAGTCTCTGCAGTTGGTTGAGTCTGCGATGAGCGAAAAGCAAAAAGCGGAGTTTCATGCTACTAAAGAATGTAACTTTGCTATTGCAACCGACGAAGGGCGTTTTCGTATTTCTGCGTTTTGGCAGCGCGATAGAGCAGGTATGGTTATTCGCCGAATTGTGACACAGATCCCTGATATCAGTGATTTGGGCCTACCCTCGACACTCACCGACGTCATTATGGCTAAGCGCGGTTTAGTTTTGTTTGTTGGTGGAACAGGAACCGGTAAGTCGACCTCATTAGCAGCCCTGATTGGCTACAGAAACCGAAACCAACGAGGTCATATTTTAACAATTGAAGATCCTATTGAGTTTGTTCATGAGCACCGCAAAAGTATTATTACCCAACGCGAAGTAGGGCTCGATACAGATAGTTTTGAGTCGGCGCTTAAAAGCTCATTACGTCAAGCTCCTGATGTTATTTTAATTGGTGAAATACGCTCGCAAGAAACCATGGAATACGCATTAAGCTTTGCTGAAACAGGGCATTTATGTGTGGCTACACTGCATGCCAACAATGCCAACCAAGCCATTGACCGTATTATGCATTTGGTACCAAAAGAAAAGCATGACAAGCTTAAATACGATTTAGCACTTAACTTACGTGCCATTGTAGCTCAACAATTAATACCTACCTCAGATGGCGAAGGACGCGTTGCCGCAATAGAGATATTACTTAATTCACCTATGGTGGCAGAGCTGATTAAAAACGGCGATATTGGCGGCATTAAAGAGGCTATGGCTAAATCTAACGATATGGGCATGCAAACCTTTGACCAAGCCCTTTTTGAGTTATACAGGCAGCAACGTATTAACTATGCAGATGCATTGCATCATGCTGACTCACCAAATGACTTACGCTTGATGATTAAACTGCGCAATAACGAACAACAAGGTGCGGGCTTTTTACAAGGTGTCACTATTGATGGAATGGGGGATGACGATAACTAATTAGTTATTGTTTTTAAAAAAGCGCGACTTTCCAGCCGCGCTTTTTTAGTATTTAACACACCTAATTACAGCGTTACTCACCGTAAAATGATTCAAAAAAACTTTCTAAAATAATTACCGCAGACATATTATCTACATTTCCTTTACCTAAATTTTTATAACCACCTTGCTCAAATAAACGGGCTTTTGCGTCAGCAGTTGTTAGGCGCTCATCTTGTGTTTGTACAGGAATGCCATAGTGATTATGTAACCTGTTAGCAAACTTTTTAGCTTTGAATGTCACCTCTTGTGAAGTGCCATCCATATTAAGCGGTAAACCGACCACCATTAAATCTGGTTGCCATTCGTTTACTTGTACTGCGATATGATCCCAGCTTGGAATACCATCTTGCGCTTTTACGGCCTTAAGGCTTGATGCGCTGCCGGTGAGTTCTTGCCCTACGGCAATACCAATACTTTTAGTGCCAAAATCAAATCCCATTACGGTGCGCTCGCCTTGTGGCTTAAATGTTCTTTTTGTCATTGATAATGTTTTACTTAGGCTGCTTTTCAAGCCGTTATGTTAAAGGTTTACATAAAAAAATTCACTTGTAATAGCGTATCTATTTCCAAGTGAATTTATATTATGAACTTAATTTAGAAAGGGGATATTTAAGCATGCCCGGCTTCAGGGCTTAGTTGGCCTATATCAAAGCCAAGCATTGAAACGGCTTTTTCCCATCGTTTTTCAGCGGGCGTGTTAAAAATAATGGCCGGATCTGCTTCTATAATTAGCCAGCTGTTATCAAGCAGTTCTTGTTCTAATTGGCCTTGTTCCCAACCTGCATACCCTAAGGTGATAATAAACTGCTCAGGGGCATGTGCTGTCGTTAAACTTGCTAACACGTCTTTAGAGGTGGTGATCATAATATCACTACTGAGCTTTTGGCTTGAGGTATACCCGAGCTTAGGGGAGTGAAGCACAAAACCTCTATCTGTTTTAACTGGACCACCTGCAAACACAGCCACTTTAGCTGCTTGCTGGGTTTTGTCGTTATCGATTTCTATTTTATCAAGTAGCTCACCAACGGTTACGTTGATGGGTTGGTTTATCACCAATCCCATTGCCCCATCTTCATTGTGCTCGCAAATATACGTAACAGCACGTTTAAAAAAAGGGTCTTGCATTGACGGCATGGCGATTAAAAAATGATTTTCTAATGACTGCATAGATTTCACCCTTTCAGTTAATGAATTTTGAGTATGGCACAACCCTGTATTTTATAACTAAATAAGTTAACTGATTTTATTAAAATATTAATACAGCAAGTGCTGCATTAATATTTAAACGTTAAACGCATTGCGTTAAGCCAATTTAACTTATTTAACCTGAGGCTAGACTATTTAGCTAATTTTCTCTCAATAGCATCAAAAAGAATACCTGTGATTGATATATCATACGCGGCTTCAATTTCACGTACACACGTAGGTGCTGTTACATTAATTTCGGTTAGCTTGTCGCCAATAATATCAAGGCCAACAAATACAAGACCTTTTTCTTTAAGAGTGGGCGCAACGGCCTGTGCAATTCTTATATCTGACTCGCTCAATGGGCGAGCTTCACCACGACCGCCTGCGGCTAGATTTCCGCGAGTTTCACCGTTTTGTGGAATACGCGCTAAGCAGTAGGGAATGACTTCGCCGTCAACCACAAGAACGCGTTTATCGCCTTGTGTAATAGCAGGAACATAATTTTGTACCATGGCATAACGGCTGCCGTGTTCGGTCAGAGTTTCGCAAATAACACCTATGTTTGCATCATCTTCTTTTACACGAAAAATAGACGCGCCGCCCATACCGTCAAGTGGCTTTAAAATAATGTCTTTATGCTCAGCTAAAAATTCACGAATTTGTTTTTGGCTGCGCGTAACTAAGGTATCTGGCGTGTGTTCGCTAAACCATGCAGTAAACAGCTTTTCGTTAGCATCACGCAAGCTTTGTGGTTTATTAATAATTAACGTGCCTTCATCTTCAGCGCGCTCTAAAAGGTACGTCGCGTATATGTATTCAGTGTCAAACGGCGGATCTTTACGCATTAAAATTACATCAAGATCGGCAAGGGCAATGGTGTTTTTTTCTTCCAGTTCGTACCATTTTTCTTCGTTGTTAAATACACGCGCTTTGGCAGCGGTGGCATACGATTTACCTTTACGAAGTGATAAATCATCCATCTCCATATAGTAAATTTCGTAGCCACGCTCTTGCGCCTGCATCATCATTGCAAAGCCGGTGTCTTTTTTGATGTTAAACCCATTAATAGGATCTGAAATAATACCTAATTTAATTGCCATGCGCTGTGCCTTAATCTATGTGTAATTACTACTAGAGTTTACTAATAGCTTTGATATGAGGGTGTTTTTAGCTATTTCAATTAGCTAAATCACCAAATTGTAGCTGTAATGCACTTAAGACCGTTAAAGCGGCGGTTTCAGTTCGTAAAACACGTGGCCCTAAACGAATATCAACAAATTCTTGTTGTTTAGTTTGTGCCATTTCTTCGTCAGTAAACCCGCCTTCTGGGCCGACTAAAAACCGAACGCCATCTTTAGGTACAGTAATGGTTTTAATGCTGTGTTCTGCGCGAGGGTGAAGCGTGAGCTTTATCGCGTTAGTTGATTGCTCAAGCCACTGTTTTATGTCTATAGGGGGGTGAACAACCGGTACATAATTTCGCCCCGACTGCTCGGCTGCCGCAATCGCTATTTTTTGCCATTGTTGATGCTTTTTATCAAGGCGGTCGCCAATGAGCTTTACGCCACAGCGCTGACTAAAAATAGGGGTGATTTCGGTAATACCTAACTCAACTGACTTTTGAATTGTAAAATCCATTTTATCACCACGCGATACGCATTGGCCTAAGTGAATTTTTAATGGTGATTCTACGTCGTGAGGATTAAATTGCTGTGGCATAACCACTACATTTTTTTTACTCACTTCTATAATTTCACTTAGGTATTCACCACCTTCACCATTAAAAATAGACACATGTTCGCCTACTTTCATACGAAGTACTCTGCCTATGTGGCCAGCTGCATCGTCATCGAGTGACACGGGAGTGTTTAGTGTAATAGAAGACGCTTGGTAAATATGAGGAACTCGCATGTGATTTCACTTATGTGTTGGCGATAAAGTTATATACCGCTATGTTAAGTAAGCTGCGAGCTAGGTGCAATTATTTATTGTTTATTGTTTATTGTTTATTAAGTAACTCTGTTAACTCAATTATATCGACTGATGTATCAGCTATGTCGGTGTGACAAGATAGGTGGTTTGAAAAGCCTTCGTCTTTTACAGGGCTAAAAGCAAAACCACTTTCATCTTGAGTGACTAAAAAACGTTTTTCATGCAGTGAGTTATAAATAAAACGTTGTTTTTCATCAGCCAGTAAATAATCGGTTTGATTAAACAATACACCTTTAATGTCGTGATGTTCATGCAAATAACTGGCAAGCTCAGAAACGCTAATTTCGTTTTCAAAATCGCAATAACAATAATCTTTAATGAGTTCATCAAACATCATTTTAACTAACTGGCGAGTATTGGCACCTGCAATGACTAAGGTACTTGGGGCATCTCGCTTTGCACTATTAAAATAGTGACCAGCAAACGCTCTGCTAAATTCGTTATCTATATCGATTAATAGATAGTTAGTAACTTCAAATGGCATAATGTCCCAGTGCAATTAAGCAAAGTGTTTTGTAAGCAAGTTTTGTGTAAGCCCAAGCGAAAAGTGTTTAATGTTAAATAGAAAACATGCTAATTAGTAAATAGCCTATTGCACAAAAAACAGCAAATTCAATACAAGCAATACCTATGTTGTCTTGATGATCAACTTCAAGTGCTGCATCAATATTGGGTAGTGATATTTTTTTTACAATAAATGTTAACGCATA
>NZ_NTLW01000212.1:0-4225 GCF_002632075.1 Pseudoalteromonas sp. ESRF-bin5
GGTGTGGCACAACCACCGACGGCGTTAGGATGGCAATGCAGCTAACGCTGCATTGAACCACGAACATAGACTGAAGACAGGTGCCACGACGAAATAAGTAAGGTCTGCTCTGTTACTAGAAATAGTAATAACCAACGAATATCAGCAAGATAACCGACGACATTACTTGCTTCATCCTATGTATTAACTCGCTCTAATTCGAGCTAAAATAATTATGGCTTAAAAAGTTAGGCAAGGATCAGTGCGTTTAATTTGACAATGGGAGTCATACCAACGCCCTAATAATGGGCAAAAAATTGTTGGCTAAAATGTTGAGGAACGAAAACAGCCAACTGTTTTTTGTCCTTATTTATTAGCTTGTTATATAACTTTAACACTAACCAAAGATATTAGTAAATTTACTAACTGCAAACAAAGCAATACCAACAATTAGTGCATGTAAGCGATATTGCGACCAAGAAAATGAGTCACTTGGTACTGCTTTAAGGTACTCGTCCTCTCCGCCACCGTTAAACATATCAACGGGCAAGAAATCAGATATAAACATAATTAGCCCAAAAGCTATTAAAATAATGCTAATTATAAAAATGAATTTGGTCACTACTCGATCCTGATAGTTATATAACGCCGCTTTAAGCGGCAAATTGTTGTTGGCTAAAATAAGTGAGGTACGAACAAAAGCCAACTGTAATTTGTCCGACTTGAAAACCCTTGTTATGTTTTTTTGTTCAGATAATACCTAAACAAAAAGGCTTGAAATAATGCCGCCAAACCTAATATTTGAGGAGTGTTGTTAAACAAGCCACCAACAACAACTATTAGTGGTATTGCGATATAAAAAGCATAAGAGCCGTTAGTGTACTTTTTTACAAACCAGTGAACAGGAAAGCCAACAACTAACCAACCAACGATAGAAATTAGTAGGTAAACACTAATATAAAGTAAAAAAGTAACGGCAAGTCCATAAATATCATCAAGTGATGAAGGTGCCAGTCCATTGAATAAAAACCAAACGGCGATTCCTATACCAACATAGCCAATACTTTTTATTACAGCACTATCCCAGTTACTTGAACTCACTACGGGCTCCATGAAAACATAACATGTTTATAGCGAGCTAATCGCGCGTATTTCTACCACAGCGTAGCTCGTTTTCTTATTGGTTTATTATTAACAAACTTGCCAACTAATTGCCAGTGTTATTAAAATTCACCCGCGCGCGTTTTCTTCTTAGTATAAAACGAGCGAATGGGTCGTTTTCTTGACTATGCGAGCGACAAAGCCATGGCTGTGCATATATACAGCGCTAATTTGACGAATTGAAAATGAAAACTCGCTCTGCGTATTTAAATTACATTGCGACTATATGCTCACTCGACAGTATTCATTAAGAACTATTAATGCTTATTTGAGTTGGGTCCAAACTTTATTCACTTTCACAACAAACGCCACCCAAGCTCAATGGGAAATTCAGAAGTCGAAGCGTTTTTAGACCATATTCTATTAAAACGTAACATGTCAGCTAAAACACAAGCTGCTAATGGAGTTGTTAGCCTTTTTCAAGATTATGAGCGTCTCTTTCTAATCCTCTAGCGTTACATATTCGCTTTAAGACCAATATCGCTATCTATTGCTACTTTAAAAACACATAAAAAAGCCCCGTTTGGTTTTAATCAAACGGGGCTCCACACTAATTAGTCACTTAAGAATAAAAGCGCCGATTTTGCTGGCGCTTTGCATCATTGAATTAGCTTTGTAGCTTACTGGTTAACCACACTTTTAAGTGGGTTAACTGGTTGTGCGTTGTCATCTAATATGTTCATATCAAAATCGAACTCATCAACACGAATCGCTTTTTCACGTTTCTTGTTGTAATCAATTAACTGAGCAAACTCAGCATCTGTAATTACGTTTGCAGCAAGTGCGTTTTCAAGCGTAATGCTAAAACGAGCACCTGGCTTGATGGTTCTTGCACGTAATGCTTTTTTAACTTTCGCAAGTTCAGCTAGTGATGCAATTTTAGCTTTATAAGCTTGCTCGTTAATATGATGACCGTCGCCTTCAATAGGCTTAACTAAATGCGTTATTTGCGCTTTAAAGGCGGTATCAAGCTGTGCTTGTTCAGCTAATTCGCGGATTAAATCATCGCTGATTTTTGGCATTTTAGTTGAGTAGTTCATTGTAACGAAACGAATAAACTTACGAGTACCACTTGCAGGGAAGTTATCTAAGAACTTGTGCAATGCTTCTTCTGCGCTTTGTAGTGCAAAACGAGTTGCATAATGGAAGTAAGGTGCTGCTTGCTCGCGCTCGCTGCTCGCCACTTTTTGCTCGTAGTATTTAATTGATGCCATAGCTGCATATAAGAAGCTCATTACATCGCCTAAACGTGCTGATAGCATTTCTGCTTGCTTTAATTTACCGCCAAGTACTAACAACGAGAAGTCAGCGTATACTGCAAGTTTTGCAGATAATTTGTGAACTGCTTTTTCGTAGTCACGTACTTCTGGTAATGCTGAGCTTGCGCCAGCTGTAAATGGTAATACACCTAAACGGAATGCACGTAAGCTGTTTGCTGTACTGTAACCAATTGTTTTACGTAAAATACCGTTAAATTCTGCATCAGCGCCTTTGTCGTCGCTGTGGATTGATTCAACCATAGATTGTAAGTATGGGTGACAACGCATAACACCTTGACCAAATATCATCAGGTTACGAGTAAGGATGTTTGCGCCTTCTACAGTAATTGCAATAGGTTGTGCAACGTAGCCACTTGCTAGTGTATTTTGTGGACCGTTTTGAATCGCTTTACCGGCTTGAATATCCATCGCCGAGTCTAATACGTCGCGACCAAGCTCAGTCATGTGGTATTTAGCAATTGCCGTTACTACCGATGGTTTTAAGCCCATGCCTAAACCTTCAGTTGTAAGTACACGCATTGCTTCTTGAAGGTATGTTTTACCTGCAATGTCAGCAAGCTTTTCTTGAATACCTTCAAACTGACCGATTGATAGACCAAACTGCTCTCGTACTGCTGCGTATTCAGATGCAGATTTAAGTGCAACTTGCGCTGTACTTACACCTAGCGCGGGTAGTGAAATACCACGGCCAGCACCTAAACAGCTAACCAGCATTTGCCAACCACGGCCGATGTTTTTCTGACCACCAATAACAAAATCCATTGGTACAAATACTTTGTTACCACGTGTAGTACCGTTGTAAAAACGGATACCCATTGGATCGTGGCGATTACCAAGTTCTACACCTGGGTGCTCTTTTGGAATTAAGGCACACGTAATACCTAGGTTTTCTTTACCACCTAATAAACCGTCTGGGTCAACTACTTTAAATGCTAAACCAAGAACAGTTGCGATTGGTGCAAGTGTGATATAACGCTTGTCCCATGTAATTTCTAGGCCAAGAACTTCTTCGCCGTTGTGCATGCCTTTGGTTACTTTACCAACGTCTGGAATGCCGCCTGCATCAGAACCCGCTTCAGGGCTCGTTAGGGCAAAACATGGGATGTCTGTGCCGTTTGCTAAGCGTGGTAAGTAATGCGCTTGTTGCTCTTGCGTACCGAAGTGAAGAAGTAGCTCACCCGGACCTAATGAGTTAGGTACCATTACTGTTACTGCTACTGCAGAACTTTTAGTCGCAATTGTGCCAACAATTGTTGAGTTTGCGTAAGGGCTAAACTCTAAACCGCCAAATGACTTAGGAATGATAAGCGAGAAGAAACGTTCTTTTTTCAAAAACTCTAAAATGTCATTCGGTAAGTGAATGCCATTTTGAATTACTGAATCGTCAATCATGCCTAGTAGCTCTTGTACAGGGCCGTCAAGGAATGCTTGTTCGTCAGCTGTTAGTGTAGCTGCTGGTACATCGCGTAATGCACTGAAATCAGGCTTACCTTGATAGATAGAACCTTCAAGCCAAACATCACCCGCGTCTAGCGCTTCTTGCTCAGTGATAGAAATACTTGGTAAAACTTTTTTTAACTTTGTACGTAAACTCATGATTGAACTCATCCGACCAGATAAATAATACCTACATTACGTCATAAAAATCGCTTTAGATCAATTACTCTATTCAATTAATTAACAGTTTTTTCAATTTATTTTCTTTACTCGAACGTAAACTGTTGAAACACAAAGGCTTACACCTGTACGCTGAAAATGATAAATTTTTTAAGATTGATTGATAAAACGCCGTGCAAAGGCACCCA
>NZ_NTLW01000041.1:0-4725 GCF_002632075.1 Pseudoalteromonas sp. ESRF-bin5
GCTGCCGCTAAATCGGGTGAACCCTCAAGACCCACTGAAAACGAGTGAAGCTTAGGCCACCAAGCATCACTTTCGTCGTTATCTTCAATACGTTTAGCTGCAAAACGCTGTGTGATAGCAGAAATTACCGATGAGTCTAATCCACCAGATAGTAATACACCGTAAGGTACATCACACATAAGTTGGCGTTTAACGGCTGCCTCTAGTGCGTCTTTCACATCTGATGATTCTGCACTGTTATCTTTCACTGCGTCGAACGTTTGCCAATCGCGTTTATAATACGGCTTTAATTCACCATCTTTACTGTAAAAGTAATGACCAGGAGGAAATTCTTCAATATGTTTACAAATTGGAGAAAGTGCTTTTAGCTCAGATGCAACATAAAAGTTACCGTGCTCATCGTGGCCAGTGTATAGCGGTATAATACCAATGTGATCGCGACCAATTAAGTAGGCGTCATTTTCTTCATCGTATAAGCAAAATGCAAAAATACCGTTCAAGTCATCTAAAAACTCAGGACCTTTTTGTTTATAAAGCGCTAATATTACTTCACAGTCAGACTGTGTCTGAAAGGTAAAATCAGTGTCTAAGTTTGCAGCTAGCTCTTTGTGATTATATATTTCCCCATTTACCGCTAAAATATGCGTTTTTTCAGGGTTGTATAAAGGTTGCGCACCACTAGATACGCCAACAATTGCAAGACGTTCGTGAACTAAAATTGCTTTTTCAGACGCGTAAACACCAGACCAATCTGGGCCTCGGTGTCGTAGTAATTTTGACATTTCAATTGCTTGAGTTCGCAATTGAGCGGGATCAGATTTAATATCTAATACCCCAAAGATTGAACACATAGTAACTCCTCATTCCTATTATGTGTGCAGTTCAGCCACTTTGCTGAACTGCGAACCCTTGTTTTATCAGAAATATTTACTCAAGTCACATAGCTTTTGCAATTAATTAAGAATAATTTATGCACCAATGTTTAAGTGACCGCACCTTGTTGGTGAACAAGGAGTAACTATGATTATTTTTGCATCAATTCCATTGTTCAAACTCTGTACTATTAGTGAGTTATCCAAGTGAGCTTGCTTTACAGACGGCTCGTTTTTGTAACAGTGGTGCAATAAGCAACTGCTAATTAGTTAAAGTTCAACGTAACTAATTATTGCTTAACGTTTGCTTTTAAGTGCAATTTTTAACTGGTTTAAATGGCCGTCGAGCTTTTGTTTGGCTTGTAATGCTTGCTTAAACGTCACATATTCAAATTCAATTGTATCTAGTGGTCTGTATTGCGCAAATTGATGCAAATCTGCTTCAATTACGGTGCCTAATAAGGGGTAACCCCCCGTTGTTTGCGCATCGTTTAACAAAACAATGGGCTCTCCATTTGGTGGAAGTTGAATGCTTCCGGGGCTTACAGCAAGAGAAGGCAATGAGTGTGAGTGGGTTAAAGAATAATTATCACTTTGAAGCCTAACACCCATGCGGTTACTATTGTGACTCACTTTAAACGACGACTGAGTAAACCCATTAATGATCTGTTTTGAGAAAAGCTTTGCATGTGGGCTTGGGTATACGCGAACAATTTTACGTTTTGGCGGCATAAGTGCACCGCATTGAGTAAATTCTGATTGGTAAGGGGTTATTTTAATAGTGTCACCGGCGAAGAGCGATTTGCCATTTAGTCCGCCAAAACCAGCATTTAAGTCAGTTGCTTTAGAGTTCATAACAACCGGGCTTTGAATACCTCCTTTAACGGCAATATAGGCTCTTAATCCAGCTCTGCCGGTTGAAAATTTTAGCACCTGTTTTTGTTTAATATTATATGTCCAACCTGGGTAAATCGGTTTTTCATCAAGTGTTGCATTTAAATCAGCACCAAATAAGGCAATAGCAGTGTTGCATTCAAACTCAAGTTCGCACAAGCCAACGGTTACCTCAAGAACAGCGGCGTTTTTATCATTATTTAAAAGGCAGTTTGCTATGGTTTGTGCGTAAGGGTCTAAGCTTCCAGACTGACTAACGCCTAAATGGCGGTATCCGTTACGTCCAAAATCTTGGATGCTCAGTAATGGGCCACTTTTAATAACTTTAATCATTATTTATTTCCCCACAGATACAGGTATAAATTCGAGCGTGTCACCAGGCTGTATTAAGCATGGGCTTTTTTGCGTTGCATCAAATAATGGTATGTCAGTTTGGCCAATAATATGCCAGCCACCAGGCGAATCTGCCGGATAAATTGCTGTTTGCTCAGCACCAATAGCGACAGACCCTTTAGGTACTTTAAGACGAGGTTCTGAGCGTCTTGGTGTAAAAAGTTGCTTGTTTAGTCCATTTAGGTATGCAAAACCAGGTTGAAACCCCAAAAATAAAACAGCGTACTGGGGCTCACTGTGAAGGTTAATGACGTCATCAATGCTTAAACTATGAAAATTTGCCACGTAGTTTAGGTCTGCGCCGTTATAATGCGTTTTAATTTTGTGATGTTTAGCTACGAACTCATTAGGTTTAATGTTATTCCAAATAGCTGGTAATTGCTCAAGCCATTTAGCTAACTCAATATCTTGCTTTAAATACAAAGTGAGTGAGTTCATACCGGGTACAATATCAATAAATGAATTATCTTTTTTACAGTGATTTGCTAAAGACCAAATTTTTTTTTGAATACTGAGTGTTCCGCTAGTGCTTAAGTGAGATGCATCAAGCAATAAGCTATTGTTTGATAAAGCGTAAACGTGAGGATTTTGCATTAGTAAAACCTAATTCGAACATCATTAAGCAAACCTATCACATATTTAATTAATTATTTATACCCTTGAGACCAACACAGAACATTTATGCAAAATTGTTAATACACTGAAATTTAAATCTTATTGTCAATTAGGTTTAAAAGTAAACTTTATATGTTTAGCCTCGTAATAAATAAATAAGTCGTTTGAAATAATAATTAAATTTAAATGGTCTTAATTAGTACGGACTTGTTTAGAGGTACATTATGAATTATCAGCATTTATTATATTTATCGGGCGCTGCAATTATATTTAGCGCAGGCGCGTTTGCTTTATCGATGGAAAAGGTCGAACAAAGCGATGTAGCAGCCAGTATGCATGTAGAAAGCCTTGTACTAGGATCGGGGTGTTTTTGGGGCGCAGAAAAACGCTATGAAGCGCTAGATGGAGTAATTGATGCAGAATCTGGTTATGCAGATGGCAATGGGTTTGAGGCTACTTACAAAAACATTACTAAGCAATCACGCCGCTTTGACGAAAACAATTACGCTGAAGTAGTGAAAGTGACTTACAACAGCAATATTATTTCTGCGCAAGAGTTACTTAAAAATTACTTTGAAAGTCACGACCCTACTCAGTTAAACAAACAAGGTAATGACATTGGTACGCAATATCGATCTATTATATTAACGAGCAACGATGCGCAAAAAGACACAGCGTTAAAGGTTAAAGCGCAATACCAACAATTATTAACCAATGCTGGGTATGGAAATATAGTCACCGTTATCAAGCCACTTGAGGGCTTTGTAGCTGCTGAAGAATACCACCAAAATTATTTGCAAAAAAATCCTAATGGTTATTGCCCTGATCATTCTACTGGTGTGGTTTTTGAACCAGTACCAGTTAAAACGAAAGACAACACTGCATTATTAGTGGGTAAACAAATAGTGATCATAGACTCTCGAGACTATTGCCCTTACTGCGAGAAGTTTAAAAAAGAGGTGGCAAATGACTACAAAGGCACCATCCCTTTGTCATTTAGATACGCAGATCAATTAGACGGGTTAATCATTAAATCAGCGACATGGGCAACACCCACAATTCTATTTTTAGAAAATGGTGAAGAAGTATATGGTCGCCAAGGCTACGCAAGCCGTGAGACGTTTTACAAAGCATTAGGTGCATTTAAATTAGGAGATAGTGAAGCTTATAAAGTTGCATTTAATGCAAAAACAGATCGCCCATATTGTAAAGAATATAAAATATTTAAAAACACACCCGATGGCACCTTTGTCGATAAGCTCAGTGGTGAGGCTTTATTTGACACTCGAGATCGTTTTAATTCTGGTACAGGTTGGCTGTCGTTTACGCACCCTGTTAATAACAGTGTAACCGAACACGAGGACAATAGTTGGGGCATGCAGCGCATAGAGTTAAGGTCTAAAAGCACAGGTATTCACTTGGGGCACTTATTTCCGGGCGAGGGGCCTAGAGGAAAAGATAGATATTGTATAAACGCAACCGTATTAGACTTTGTCCCTCGAGATAATAGCTAATACCCATATAAACCTATCGGTCTATAATTGGTGTTTCGACTAGTAAAGAAACAAGTACAAAAAAGCCCTCATAATTGAGGGCTTTATAAATATTTACTAAGTGGTGCACTTTTGTTGAAAAATAAAACAGCCCAAACTAAGTCACCACCTAATTTGAACTGCTTTTCACACTGACAACATCTTCACACACAATAAAGATTCGTTTACTGCTAAAAGCAGATTTTTATATTATGTGGCCGTTGGAGAGAATAAAAACAGCCCAAACTAAGTCACCACCTAATTTGAACTGCTTTTCACACTGACAACATCTTCACACACAATAAAGATTCGTTTACTGCTAAAAGCAGATTTTTATATTATGTGGCCGTTGGAGAGAATAAAAACAGCCCAAACTAAGTCACCACCTAATTTGAACTGCTTTTCACACTGACAACATC
>NZ_NTLW01000245.1:0-4158 GCF_002632075.1 Pseudoalteromonas sp. ESRF-bin5
TCACACCAAGAGCATTTACGTGGATTAATTGCTGAGCATTTAGAGCTAACAGGCTCATGCAGAGCAGAAAGTATTTTAGCTAATTTTGAGCTCTACTTACCTATGTTTAAATTAGTAAAACCTAAATCAAGTGACGTAAAAAGTTTACTCGGGCATCGCGCCCGTAGTAGTGCCGAACTACGTGTTCAGGCGCAATAAGGGGGCAGTATGAGCGAAAATGTATATCAATTTATAGACGTGCAGCGTGTAGATCCACGCAAAAAGCCAATTTCGTCACGTAAAAAATCATTTGTAGAAATTTACGAACCCTTTTCAGAGAATCAGGTTAACTCTCAAGCGGATCGTTGCTTGGATTGTGGTAACCCATACTGTGAATGGAAATGTCCGGTACATAATTACATTCCACAGTGGCTTAAACTAATTCGCACAGGGCGTATATTAGAAGCCGCAGAGCTTTCTCATCGAACAAACAGCTTGCCTGAAGTTTGTGGCCGTGTTTGTCCTCAAGATCGGTTGTGTGAAGGCTCATGTACGCTCGATGAAGAGTTTGGCGCGGTAACGATAGGTAACATTGAAAAATATATTACCGATACCGCGTTTAAAATGGGCTGGAAGCCAGACATGTCTTACGTAACATGGACGGATAAAAAAGTAGCTATCATTGGTGCAGGGCCCGCGGGCTTGGGTTGTGCGGATATTTTAGTTCGAAATGGTGTTAAACCTGTTGTGTTTGACCGTCACCCAGAAATTGGTGGATTACTCACATTTGGTATTCCTTCTTTCAAACTAGAGAAAGAAGTGATGCAAAAACGCCGTGAGATTTTCACTGAAATGGGCGTAGAATTTAAGCTGAATGTTGAAGTAGGTGTAGATATCACTATGGATGATATTTTAGCCGACTATGATGCAGTATTTTTGGGCGTGGGTACGTATCAGAGTATGCGTGCAGGGCTTGAAAATGAAGATGCGTCGGGTGTTCACGATGCGCTGCCGTTTTTAATCGGTAACACTAACCGAGTTATGGGTTATGACGAAGCGAATCAAGCTTATATTGATATGGCGAATCAGAAGGTCGTTGTATTAGGAGGTGGTGATACTGCGATGGACTGTGTAAGAACGTCTATACGACAGGGTGCTGCAAAAGTAACGTGTGCGTACCGCCGTGATGAAGAAAATATGCCAGGCTCTAAGCGTGAAGTAAAAAATGCCAAAGAAGAAGGGGTTATATTTACATATAACGTTCAACCTAAAGGCATTGTGCTAGACGCTAACGGCCATGTTGCAGGCGTAAAAATGGTTAAAACTAAGCTGGGTGAGCCAGATGCGAATGGTCGTAGCCGCGCAGAAGAGGTCGCCGGTTCAGAGCATGTTATTGAAGCAACACAAGTAATTATGGCGTTTGGTTTCAAGCCACACAAAATGGACTGGTTAGAAAAGTATGATGTAGAAATAAACCACTGGGGCGGTATTAACGCACCAGAGCAAGGTGAATTTACACATCAAACAACTAACCCTAAAATATTTGCTGGTGGCGATATAGTGCGTGGTTCGGATTTAGTAGTAACCGCTATTTTTGAAGGCCGTAACGCAGCTGAAGGTATTATGGATTATTTAAAAGTTTAATTTAATATTTTCAGAAATCGACAATTTAAAAGCAAGCCAAGTGGCTTGCTTTTTTGTGCTTGAAACGAATTAGGTACCATTTATTTTTAACCATTTTATTTTCGATGATAATTTGGTCGTATTACCAAGCTACACTCATGAATAGTTTTAAGATTCATAAAGTTAAAATTTTCTAAAAAAGGTACTAGTATTAATTTTACATCAGTAATACTTTAATCTTGATTTAACTGTTGAAAAAGGAGAGTATTGAGTGTTACTCAGAAAAATTGGTGATAACTTTGCTGAAAATTAACTCAATAATATAAGAAAAATAGCGCTTATTATGCATGAACATTCAAATAATCCAGAAAGAAAACTAATAGTTAGATTTTTCTCATCAATAGGCTTTATAGCAACCTTGGTGATGGGCTGCATTGCATTGACCAACAGCGATTATTTTTTATTTTTTACCTTAATATGTTCTTCGCTAATTTACGCATGGGCGCTTAGTGTTTATAAAAACCTTGAAAAGTCAGCTAGTGCTATCCTATATAACCTTTATGCATTGATGATTTACCTTGTTTTAACTGGAGGCGCGCAGGGAACCGGTCCGATTTGGATATTCATAGTTTCGCCAGTCACATTTTCAATTAGAGGCTTAAAGCGCGGTATCGTTGATATTGTTTTGTTTTTATTAGCGGTTATATTAGCTTTTTATTGTGCGCATACCTTTAGTATTTATAACTATCTACCGGATCAATTTCCCTATCGAGTTATATTTTCATTTATTATTGTCGCAATGTTGAGTGGCTTTTATGAAAACTCAAGGGAAAAATACAATCAAAAAATATTAGCACTGAGTAAAAAAAATGAACTGTTGGCGACTATTGACCCTTTAACGGGGTTACCAAACAGACGCTTTACAATGAATAAGCTTAGTGAATTTAAATTAGCGCTCACGAAGGAGCAAACACCGTTTGTACTTATTTTGTGCGATGTAGACAACTTTAAAAAAGTTAACGACGAGTACGGGCATAGTTTTGGTGATGAAGCGCTCATACACTTAGCTAATATTTTAAAGCAACATATTCCTAATAATGCCGTTGCATCACGCTGGGGCGGGGAAGAGTTTTTGATTGCAATTCCTAATGTATTTAACGCAAAGGGCGTAGAAATCTCAAATAAAATACATGCCGCGCTAAAACAATTTCCTGTTAATACATCTTTTGCGAGCTTAAGCTTAACGATTAGTATGGGGGTTGTTCAATCCCATGAAAGCGATTCTATAGACATTGATATCAAGCGCGCAGATGAATTGCTTTATAAAGCTAAAGAGCAAGGTAAAAATAGGACTTGCTCAGAGTAGTTTTATTATTCCATTGAGAACGAATCAAGTGTTGATTTAACTTTAGCAATACGTCTTTTTAAACTCATGTAACAAAATACATTACACAGTATTTGGGTGAGCAAAACACATGTATAACTAAAAATTAAATTATTCGAATTACCATCCTGGTAACTCATTAAATTGTAAACACTAAGAATAAGCTGAACGAATAACGTTACATTTAAAAAGCTCATTAAGTGTTTCTTGAATTGTGTGTGTTTATATCGGCTAAATAAAGTTAACAATATACTAATTAAAACCAGTAGACAGCTTACAATAATAAGAATTAAAGCAGTATTAGTAATCATATAAAGGCCTTGCTGAAAATTGAAACCCTAGTTGGTTATTAATTAAACCTAAATTACACATGCGCTTTTTATTAACTCTTTTGCGTTTGCTTTTGCTGTTTTACTAACATTGTCGCCGCCAAGCAACCTTGCTATTTCGTCTACTCTACCATCTTTTGTTAGTGCCAGCATATTGGTAAAGGTTTCACCTTTAGCAATTTCTTTTGCTACAAAAAATTGCTGATGCGCACTACTTGCAACCTGCGGCAAATGGGTAACACAGATCACCTGAGTCGATTTACCAAGTTGCCTTAATAACTTTCCAACAGCAGAGGCTGTAGGTCCAGAAATACCTACGTCTACTTCATCAAATATCAATGTTGGTGTTGTTACTTTTTGGGCAATAATAACCTGAATGGCTAAGCTAATACGCGAAAGCTCACCACCAGACGCCACCTTAGCCAAAGGCTGAAGGGGCTGCCCTGGGTTGGTCGATACTAAAAACGAAACGCTATCATGCCCTAAAAGATTGGGGGCGCGCTCAGGATCTTCAGTAAGCGATATTTCAAATACACCATTTTCCATGGATAAATTTGCCATACTTTCGCTTATTAAGGTGTTTAAGGTATTAGCATAACTTCTGCGGCTAATACTTAGCGCTTCACTTGCTTGCTTGTAGTCAAGCAATGCATCGTTTATTTCATAGTCAAGTTGCTCCAAACGCGAACTATTATTACTAATTGACTCGAGTTCTTTTGAAATTGACTGATGAAATTCAACTAATCCTTGCGGTTTTATATGGTGCTTACGAGCTAAGTCCATTGCGCCACTTAACCTATTTTCTATCTCTGTTAAACGGGCTGGGTCTAAATCAACTTGTTC
>NZ_NTLW01000244.1:0-10399 GCF_002632075.1 Pseudoalteromonas sp. ESRF-bin5
TCTACTGTTGATATGAACCGTGATGGTGTTATTTCAGTACCCGAGCAGAATGTTGTCGGTATTGATCATGCTAACTCAAGCCCAGTAAATTACGACTGGAGCTACTCGTCTTACTCAATTGGTGCCAACTACCAAATAGACCCTAGCCTTGCAACATTTGCGCGTATCAGTAAAGGCGGACGTGCAAACGCTGATCGTCTTTTATTTGGTAAAGTACGCTCAGATGGCTCAGTAGCTGATGAAGATGCAGTTGATGAAGTAAACCAATTTGAGTTTGGTGTTAAAAAACGTTTTGACTCGCTATCGGTATTCGCAACAGCGTTCTACGCAGAAACTGAAGAACAAAACTTTGAAGCAACATCACAAAAGTTCTTCGACCGTGAATACGAAGCCAAAGGTATTGAGATTGAATCAACGTACTTCATGGATGCGTGGGATTTTCGTGGTAACTTGACGTGGACTGATGCTGAAATTGCTAAAGATGCACTATCTCCTGACGTTGTAGGTAACACACCACGCCGTCAAGCGGATTTAATTTACTCACTAATGGCTCGCTACAGCTATGAGAAAGGGGCAGCAGGTCTGAGCTTTATTGGTACAACTGACGCTTACGCTCAAGATAATAACGACCTTAAATTCGATGGTTACACACAGGTAAATGGCTTTGTAAGCTACGACCTATCTGAAAACCTTAGCCTAGCACTGAATGTAAATAACCTATTTGATACAGTAGGTATTACAGAAGCAGAGGAAGGCTCTGTACCAGCAAACGATATTATACGCGCACGTACAATTAATGGCCGTACAACATCACTAACGCTTAAATACGCGTTTAACTAACCGAGTCTGAGTGTGTTGAGCGCTGAAATGCAGTTTTATTTCAGCGCTTTATTCCCTACTCAACTTAAATTTTATTACTCTCCCTTACATTTAACCTAGCCTTGCTAGGTTTTTTAGGATTTATAACATGACCAAATTACTAAGCCTTGGCGAGCTGCTTATTGATATGTTGCCACAAGACTCACACAACACAGCGTATTTACCTATTCCTGGTGGCGCACCTGCAAACGTAGCAGTAGGCTATGCAAAGTTAGGTGGTAGCGCTGCATTTTGTGGTGGTATGGGTGATGATTACTTTGCCAAACAACTTACCGACGCGTTAAAGCAATATAATGTCGGCACCGAGTATTTATTTACTATAAAAAATGCGCAAACAGCGATGGTTATTGTCAGCTTAGATGAAACTGGCGAACGCAGCTTTAATTTTTACCGCCATAACACCGCCGACCTACTCCTTGCTCCTGAACATTTGCAGCAAATTCAGTGGGATGAAATAAGTACCCTACACTTTTGCTCAAATACGCTAACAAGTATTGCCATTGCAAACACAACATTGAGCGCTTTAAAACAAGCAAAAATTCATAATAAACTTGTTAGCTTTGACGTAAATTTACGATACAGCCTTTGGCATAATATTCGTGATATTGAGCCTAATGTGCGTGCCTGCTACGCCCATTGCGACATTATAAAACTATCACGTGATGAGTTAAATTTTTTAGCGGAACAAACCCGTCAATCAGGTGATGAATATTTACAATCGCTATTAGAGTTAGGCGTTAGTTTAATTTTCTTAACCGATGGACCCGAGCCTGCCACCGTTTACCATAAAACGTTTAACGTAAGTGAAGCTGCACCGATTATTAATGCAATAGATACAACCAGTGCCGGAGACGCGTTTATTGCAGGTGTGTTATATCATTTAAATCATTACAACGAGACGCTATTACCAAGCGACAAACTCAATAATAAACAAGTAATTAAAGACGCATTAAGTTTCGGCCTTCGCTGTGGCTCAAAAGCCTGTTTATCAAAGGGTGCTTTTCCTGCATTGCCCGTTTTAGACGATGTACTTTGAGCTAACACACCCTGCAACATTTTAAAAATTAATCTAAAAAAGCCCCTGTAGATAAATACCTACAGGGGCTTTTTTAACTATTGTTAATCTGAGTGCTATAAAGCAAGCTCTTCTTTAGCGCGCGTTAAGTTATGCGATACCATATCGTTGTTAGATAGTTGTTTTGCTTCGTATAGGTCAGCAAGGCCGGCCGTTTCGTTTTTAGCTTTTAGGCGCGCTACACCACGATTGCTTAATGCAAATGATGTAAGCTGACGAACTTTAAATTTAGGGGCATCGGCATCTTGTAATAGTGCAATTGCTTTAGTACAAATTTGTTCTGCTTCAGCATAGTTTTTTGACTTAACATTAAGTGCACAGCTATTAAAAGATTGCTCAAGTGGCTGCGGCGCGATTTGCGCTTCAATAACCATTAATTTGTAATCACTTTGATCAGCCATTGCAGCAGCTGAACATGTTAATAGTGAGCCAAGAGCGATAGTTTTGATAAGTGTTTTCATGGTCATAATCCTGTTAAGTTAAGTCGTGCTTGTTGCCGACAACTGAACTTTAGAGGATCCCTATAAAACCGACAAACGATAAAAACAAAACTAATAAGTGAAGAAATCTAACCTATAGACTTTAGTCTAATAACACTAGCCTAAACCCAAAATAATAGGCCCATTTAAAACTAGTGTTCAAGCCAATCAATTGCCGCAGTGGCATTTTCAAAGTAAGCCATTTCACCACAAATAATACGATTTCCAATGTTTGCAGCGGTTGCTTGCCATGTTTTATTACCGTAAATAGCCACTTTACTTAGCGCTTTATTATGCTTTATCCCTAAATTCAAATCGTCTAATATCGATTTAAAACCCACGCCCTTTAACTCAATGCCGTCTATAAATAAATTAATAATCGGGTTGTTTACCTTTAAAAGCGCGGCTTCAATTTTAGGGGTAATTGCATTGTAATCAGTGTGCTTTAAATTACCCACAGCCTTTAACGTTATAAAAATTTCGCGTCCAGCGCCTTCTATATCAAGTGTTAAACTAGGAATTAAATTTGCCATTACATTTGCTCATTCTTATAGTAAGTTTTGAGCATAAAGCACTTTATATTAATCAATGATGAAGCAAATCAACAAAACCGTATTTAAGCTGAGCTTAAGTTAGTTAAGCTTGCTGCACTCGTGCAATTTGGTTATCTACATCGTTTAAATGCCCTTCTTTAACCCATAACTTAGCACCCATCTTGCCTGCTTTTGCTAAAACATTAGAATTTACAGGCGTACGCAACCAGCTACTTTTTTCAAGCAAATCTTGCCCTTCTATTACGGCGCCTTCTATTACTAACAACTCAGCTCCGCACTCAGCATCTAAAACAAACTGCGCATTAGGCGCTAAATGAATTAAGCTAACTTCCTCAAACTCATCTTTGTATAAAGGTGTTACCGCAACCCCTTGTTGTTTTGAGTGTTCAACGCTTCCCATAAAGTGAGTTTGCAACCGAACGTGTGTTCTATCCTGTGGCTGAAACTGCCAAAGCTTAACAAAAATAATACATCCCTCTTTTGAACCCGGCTTATGTTGTGATTGCGGCGGGTTTCTAATGTACGAGCCAGCAGGAAAATCGCCATGTTCATCCTCAAAAACACCTTCTAACACAACAAACTCTTCCCCGCCGGTATGAACATGTGGCGAAAACTCACTACCTGGTGCATAACGAACAATACTCGTTGCACGCGCAACCTCATCGCCTATGCGATCAAGAGGTCGCCTATCAACGCCTGCCATAGGCGATTTTACCCACGGTAATGTATTACTGTTCACCACTATACGCTGACTAAAATCGGCTGCTATTTTCATGCTTGCCCCTTAAATTTTTGTTTTGCCAATGAAACTCAATATACCGAGTTTAATTGGCCTATTGAACCCACTTTTACTTATAAGCCCGCTACGCTTGGTCGAGCTGCAACTGCTTTTTGCCACGCTAGCAAATGAGTTAAATGACTCGGTAGCGCAATGTTGGCAAACCCAGCAAACACTAATCCAGCATAAAGAGTTATATCGGCAATGCTAAAATTATCGCCCGCAACAAACCTTGATTTAGCAAGTATATCGTTAAAATAATTTAAGTTAGTACGCGCCTTTTCACCTTGCTTTTCGCCCCATGCAATATTTTGATATGTTTCAAGCTCTGGGCCTAATCCATCAGTAGCATGATGAAAATACGTTGCAACAGCATCAAGTACCATAGACTCAGCACGTTTTTGCATCATATTTATTACTGCGCGCTCTTTTGCCGAAATGCCCATCAATGATGGTCCTGTAAAAGCAGCATCAATATATTCAGTAATTGCTGTGCATTCTGATATAAATGTTCCGTCATCAAGCTCTAATACTGGCACACCAGCTAATGGGTTTTTAGCTATAAAAGCCTCTGTCCGGTGTTCACCATTAAGCAAGTCAACCGCAATAAATTCAACTTCAGTTGTCGCATTTTTTTCTGCTAGCGCAATACGAATGCGAAGCGGGTTTGGAAAGTTTTCTACATCATAAATTTTCATTGAGTGTGACCTTTTTTAATTTAACTACCTACTGATAGGTATTTATATTCTTTATACCAAACTAAGTCAAACTTTAAAATAACTACATAAGCAGAGTAGTTGCTAACCGCATGAAACTTAATATTTTATTTATAAAAATAATAAGGCTTGAAAATAACTACCTACTGGTCGATAATTTTATGGTCAACAATAGGATGAAGATGTATGAGCAAAAAAGAGGCCCTACTCAAAGCGGCAGAGAATAAAGTACGCCTAGGCGGATACAGCAATTTTAGCTTTAGAGAACTTGCTAACGAAGTAGGTATAAAAAGCGCCAGTGTACATTATCACTTCCCAACTAAAGCCGACTTAGGCGCAGAGCTTGCACATCAATATACTGATGCGTTTTTGCTTTCATTAGGGGAACCCGCTGAGTTAAAAGCGCAAGGAAAAAATCCTATCGACTTTTATACGTCGCTATTTAGGGGCGCATTGGTGACCGATAAAAAAATGTGCTTATGCGGTTTACTTGGCGCCGAGAGTGACAGCTTACCTGAAAAAGTACGTGAAGAAGTAAAGCGCTTTTTCACTCAAAATTTAACCTGGCTAAGCGCAGCGCATTCGGTCAACGGTGAAATAAACCCACAAAAAGCAGCTATTCAAACGGTAAGTATGCTTGAGGGTGCGATGATGATCAGTAAAACACTCGACGATCACAGCTACTTTGATTTAGCAACGCGAGACAGTATTTAACCAGACGATTTGACGAATAAAAAAGCGAGCTTAATTAGCTCGCTTTTTAGTTTTACACGGAAATAATTTAAACTGCTGGGCTCGCTTTATGCTTAGCATGCACGATGGCAAGTATGATCAGGCCAACCACCGCGACCCCTGCACCTATGGGTTTACCTAAATCGCTCGATAAGTTAAAGCCAATTGCAGCTGTTGTGATATACGACAAGGTCACAGCCGTTGCAATAACCGCAGGTATACTTGCAATCCAATGAAAGGTGCCACGGTCAAACAAATACTTAGTAGCAAGCCATAGTACACTGGTAGAAAGCAACATATTTGAAAACGCAAAGTAACGCCAAATTAATGAAAAATCCAACTTGGTCATAAAGTAAGCAATAGTTAGAATAGGTAAAGCCAACAACAGGCGATTACGTATACTTTGCGGAATATTAAAGGCATCAACTACCGTTAAGCGCAGTGAACGAAATGCGGTGTCGCCTGAGGTAATAGGGAAAACAGCAACCGCAATAATTGCCATAATACCGCCAAATACACCTAAGTAACTATTTGCAATATGGTTTACAACTAAGCCTGGACCACCTTGATCAAGCATTGCTTTTAAACCAGCATAACCTTCAGGGAAAGCCGCAATACCAGCCAATGCCCAAACACAACCAACAATGCCTTCACACATCATGGCACCGTAGTACACCGGGCGTACATATTTTTCGTTTGTTAAGCAACGAGCAATAATAGGCGCTTGCGTTGAATGAAAACCACTAATAGCACCACAGGTAATGGTTATGAATAATAGGGGCCAAGTTGGTAACCCGTCGGGGTTTGGTGCTAAAAAGTCATGCGCGTGATCGGCTTCAAAATACGCCAAAAAGTCGCCAGCAACCGGTAAATGTGGCGCGTTAATAAGTAACGACACGGCAACAGCGACTGTCATAACAATCATTAACAAACCAAAAATAGGGTAAAAACGTGTAATGATCTTATCAATTGGTAGCAGCGTCGCTAAAAAGTAATAAGCCAAAATAGCCAATACCCAAAAAGTATTATTGGCTAAAAATGTACCTTCAAATAAATTTAAGTTACTAAGTAAACCCGCTGGGCTCATTATGAATACTACACCAACAAAAAATAACAGCATTGCGGTGAAAATAAGCATAAAGCCTTTAAATACAACATTGTAATAGTGACCAGCTATTTCAGGTAAGCTTTTACCGTCTTCTTTTATACTCATTACACCTGAGAAAAAGTCGTGAACAGCGCCACCTAATACATTTCCTAACACAATCCATACGAGCGCAACCGGACCATATAAAGCGCCCAGTATAGGGCCAAAAATTGGACCCACACCCGCAATATTTAAAAATTGAATTAAAAAAGCACGAACAGGGTGAATAGCCACGTAATCAACACCTTCACTAAAGCGTTTTTGTGGTGTATCAACCGTTGAATCCATGCCTGCTTGTTTTTCTACAAATGGGCTATAAAACTTATATCCCAGAATTAATATGGTGAGGCAAATAAAAAAGATAATCATAAAGCACGTTTCTCTTTTGTATGGGTATTTAGAAGCGCAGTGTGTATCGCTTCGCATAAATGTGACTTAATAACTTTGGAACAATATCAAAGCTATTTATTACAAACAATTAGACGTTTAGCTAATACCTTAGTCGCAATCGTTCATGATTTGTTCACTTTATGAAGTAATTTGATAACTCGTTTAGAAACCTGACGAATACCGCTGTCTAAACGTTCAAAATGTATGTTTACCACACTATTTTTAGGCAAAAAAAAGCGGCTAAGCATATTGCTTAAGCCGCTTTCAACACACAATTTTTTTAAAGAGGACGCATAAATTCGTTAATTTTTTCATGAGTCAATGTAGGTGTAGCACCTGCACTTTCTGCAACCATAGCCCCTATCGCACAGGCAAAATCAACCGCATACTGAGCACAATCGCTGCTACATAACTGATATATCAATGAACCTAAGAATGAATCCCCAGCGCCCACTGTGTCTACAACACTAATTAAATAGCCTGAATTATAATAATTTTGGCCCTTAACAGTTAACAGTGCGCCGTGACTGCCTTTGGTTACACATAAATATTCAGTGTTAGTTTGCTCTGCAATAAATGCTAGGTTTTGCTCAAGCGAATGGAACTTACACCCCATTGCTTTGGCAATTTCGTAAAGCTCTTCATCGTTTAACTTGATAAAATCTGCTTTATTCATTAAATCTACTAGCGTGTCTAATGTGTAATGCGGGGCGCGTAAATTTACGTCAAACACTTTAAAGTTAGCTACATCAACTAGCTGGTTTAGCGTAGCAAGTGAAGCTTCACTGCGGCCAATTAGGCTGCCAAATACAAATACATCACTGGCTTTTACTTTTTCAATAAGTGAATCAGTAAGAGTAATGTTGTCCCATGCCGTATCAGCGACTATTTCGTAGCTGGCTGAACCACTTTTGTCTAAAGTAACTTGTACGGTGCTGGTCTTTTTGTCGTTATTAACGGCAATATAATCGCAACTAACGCCTTTTGCTTTAATTTCGCCAAGAAGCTCAGTACCTAATTCATCGTTACCTACTGCGCTTATCATGTCGGCTTTAATACCTAATGAGTTAATGCGCACACACATGTTTAATGGTGCACCACCTAAGCGTTTACCTGTTGCAAAACAATCCCATAGCACTTCGCCAAAACAACTTACGCTTACGTCTTTACCTTGTTTAGAATCAATTAAAATGCTCATTATTAGTTACCTTTAGGCTCAAGCACGTTTTTCATAATTGCTTTTATTTTGCTTGCTGGTGCGTATAACGCGTCTACATTGTTTTTGTAGTGAGACGTAAAGGCGCTTTGCGTGTTTAAATCGCCAAATAAGCTTGTTAGCGATAAAAATGCAAGGTTATCAGTCGTCGTTTTAGCAGCAGCTTCATGAAGCTCGCTTTGCATTGCATCAATGACTTCAAGCGTATTGCCTTGCTCATCTTCCCCTTTGTCGCTATAAAAACACCATGCAGCAATAACGAGTGTAGCTAGTGATACATCTCGCCCTTGCGCTAGGTTTTCGTTAATAGTGGCAATTAAAAACTTAGGTAGTTTAGCTGCACTCTCCGAACAAATACGCGATAAGCTGTCTTTAATATTAGGGTTTGCAAAACGCTCAATAAGTGTGTCTTTGTAGATTTCAAGATCAATGCCTTCTAATTGCTCTAGGTTAGGCGTTACTTCTTTATCCATAAACGCACGTAAGTACTTTGCAAATAAGGGATCTGATACTGTTTCGTCAATTGTGCCATAGCCATGTACAGATCCCAGTAAACCCAGTACTGAGTGGCCTGCATTTAATAAGCGAATTTTCATGGTTTCAAAAGGGGTTACATCTTTTACAAATTGAGCACCAGCGTTATCCCAATTTGGCCGCCCGTCACAAAATGAATCTTCAATTACCCATTGTGTAAACGATTCACACGTTATTGGCCATTCATCGCTAACACCGTAAGCATCAACAACGTATTCAATATCACTTTGTTTAGATACTGGCGTAATTCGGTCTACCATAGCATTGGGAAACATTACATTAGCAGCAATCCATTCACTTAATGCTGCATCTTGCTCTGCGGCAAAAGCGAGTAACATTTTGCGCGTTACATTGCCATTATGTTGAATGTTATCGCAAGACTGTACTGTAAACGCATTAAGGCCTTGTTCTTTACGTAGCTTCAACGCAGCTGCTATATATCCAAATGCAGTAATAGGATCGTTTGGATTATTAATGTCATTAATTATGTCTGGGTTTGCATAATCAAACTCACCCGTTACTGGGTTAAAGTTGTATCCGCCTTCAGTAATAGTTAAAGACACAATTTTAGTATCAGGGTGTGCGAGCTTATTAATAACAGCTTGTTTGTTTTCAGGCGCAAACAAAAAATCAATCATAGAACCTATAACGGTATTGTCTATTGTCCCATTTGGGTGTCTTACCGTTAATGTGTAAAGGTAGTCTTGCTGCTTTAATACATCGCGAAGTACACGATTTGCTTCAAGCAAGCCTACACCACAAATACCCCATTGCTCAGAACCTGGCGTTTTTAATAACTCATTAATATACATGGCTTGGTGAGCACGGTGAAAACCGCCAACGCCAATGTGAACTATACCTGCTTTTACTTTTCTGCGGTCGTAGCTAGGGGTGTCTACATGGCTTGGCATATATGCCAAGCTTTGTTGGTTTAGCCCTTTAACAAGGGCATTAGTGTGATGTTGTGTCATGGTGCGGCCTTACTAAAACAAAAATTAAAAAACGTGTAAATTACAATGCAGCATTGAGCGCTTTATGGCGTTTTAATGACCAATAAGCGGTAACAAAATAGATAACCGTACAGATGAAACACGCTATCTCAAACTGCAATTTGTTTGCGCTATATATGCTCATTGTGTCGCTAAAAAACATGACTTGGCTTGCAAATATACAAATAATGACAAGTGAAATAGTCGAAACCGCATTAAGCACTTTAGTAAACATGGAACCATCAACTACAGGTTTTGGAATGTCTTTCGCCTGCGCTGCTTGATACGCTTTAATATCACGTTGCTCTTGTTCCTCGGCAGCTATATGTTGTTTGTAGTCTTCACCAGCGCCATACTTTTTCGCTAACAGCGTGTAAACAACAATGGTAAAAAACCAGGTAGGTATAAATAAGTAATAAAACGACATAACATCTAGCGCATTTAAACCAAAGCCAAACACTAACGCTAACGCCCAAGAAGCAATGGCCGGCACACTTCGAGTTCTGTTTTTGTATTTAGCCCAGTAGCGCGTTAAGCCAATTTTAGGAAATAATACATGCTCGGCAAATACAATCGCCCCAACAGGCACAACCAATAAGCCAGCGTAAGTAAGTAAAGGTAGCATTTGAGAAAATACGAACGGGAAACATGCAATAACTACGGTCACAATCCCTACAATAGCGGTTGTGCGCTCACGAGAGTGGTTTACAAAAATAGATTGCGCCGCAAGCCCCGCACGATAAAGGTTTGCGTTAGCAGTAGTCCAACCGGCAATAATTACAATAACAAACCCAGTCCAACCTAATGCGTGGTAAGCCACATCGCCCGGATCGAGTGATGAAATAGTTGTTTTAAGTAATACCGCAACACCTGCACCCATAATACCGGCAGAGATCCACGCTAAGTAATG
>NZ_NTLW01000196.1:0-11314 GCF_002632075.1 Pseudoalteromonas sp. ESRF-bin5
GCAAATACCCCAACCAAAAACATCAGCTTGCGTTCGCTAATACTTGTTGGCATTACTCTGTGCACAATATTTTCGATAAACCCTTTTGAATTTAAATAAGCAACAAAGGTCATGGCGGCCATTAAAAACAACCACAGCGATGCTATCTCTAAAATATTTTCGTTAAGGAGTTCTTGTACTTGCTCTGGGCTTTGCCCATGCAAAGGGAAAATAAACAGGAGGATCCAGCAAAGCGTGCCAAAAAAAAGCGTGGTTTTAGCTTTATTTACATGGATGATATCTTCTATAACAATCAATAAAAATCCGATCGCTATCAGGGTTAGAATAATCGTGGAAACCATGGGTATTAAATAACCTTTGATATTGTTTTAAAGAACACACGCAAAGTCCCTCTCGACGTGCCTATTTTCGGCGCGAATGTTAGCACTGCGGCTATACAAAAACTATTATTAAATAGTCTTAAAAACGAATACCATATACAGGCTAGATTAATTAGAATACGTAATAATGAGACGCTTCTAAATTCTCAATAATAAATTACTAGGATGTTGTAACACCTTATGATCCCAGCTAAAAAGCGACTAAATACCCTTAGCGAACATTGGGCAGTTTTAGAGCTATTATTTAAACGTTTTAAAATGGCCGACTTTAGCCTAAAAGACGTGCAAAATGCGATAAAACAAAAACAACCCACGTGGAACAACGAGCGCATTTACAAAGAAACAAACCGTTTGCTCAATCAAGATATTTTAATTCCACTGGCTAAATCATCACAGCTTGAAATTAACCGTGCAATTGCTGACTTTGCTACTTTTTTACTGCAAGAAGAGCATTTGGGCCTAGCACAAGAAATTAGCGTGTTAGTAGACGATCTTGCCCGTTTAGGTAATCGTTTAGATAACGCTGGTAGCATGGAAGACTTTGACGATTTGCGCCGATTTAGCCGTATTATGGATGATCGGGTACGTAAAATAATGAAACTTTACGCGCACAACGAAAACGCCATTTTAAATATTGTTGAACAAGCTAAATCAAACAATGCGGTGCAATCACTACAAAAACGCTACAAATCAGTAATCGAAGCCTTTGATGAATACATAGAGCCCATGCTTGAAATGGTCGATATTAGGGGCGATTTTCATGCCTGCTTTACAATAATAGAGCAGCAAATCAGTAAACAAATCGAATTTATTGAACGCTCTGGTAAAGCATACACCGACAAACGCATGCTAGAACAGCTACGAACTCGCATACTCGAAATGAACCTAATGGGCCGAGAGAGTTTACGTAAAAGTGCCGATATGCTCATGCCCCTGCGCGAAGAGCTACGCCGAAATAACTTAGTTACACGCCAAGCAGCCAAAGTGCTCGGCCTTGTGCGTAAAAATGGCGTAGATAACATGCTAAGCGCTGTACAACCTAATTTTGTAACCGACTCTCAACGTTATTCGCTTGGGCAACAACGCCATATTGTCGCGTACATGGCAAGCTTAGTAGAATTTGAACACGAAGAGTATCAACTTCCCGAACAACAAGATGTACCCGCATTTGTAACGCCTAACATTCCTGACTACAACGATGTAAAAACAAGCTTTGCTAAACGCTTTAACAAAAAACGTAAAAAACCACAGCCGCTGCTGCAGTTTTTAGATGAAAGCTACCCAGAATTAGACGCCGACGAAATGCTCTTTTTATATCAAAAATTAGTCAGTGATAGCGACATTGAAATTAGTCAAAGCGATGAAAAAGCCCGAGTTAAAATTGCCGGCCAACACTTTTCACTTTACCCATTTAATTCTCAGGCATCAGATTCAGCAACTCAGCCTAATACTAAGGCAGATAAGTAATTACCATGACACATATAAACCTAGAAGAACTCACTCACCTGCAAGCAATCAATAAAAAATTAACTGCGGGTTACCACATTTGCGAACAAGACAACGTTATGTGGCAAGAACTCGACCAACACATTGAATCTTACAGCGCACTATTTACCGCATTAGGCCATGACATAAAACACGATAGCCGTGGCTTTTACTATTTTGCCAGCGACGAAAGTACGCCAAATATGGGTAAAATATCTCGCGCTATCGCACTCACTATTTACATTTTAATTGAGCACTTTGCCAATACCGGTAAAGACCCAATGCGCGCCCTGTTTGATGAAGTAAACGATTTAGAACTGATGCAAACCTTAGTGCAAATAAACAAGCACTTGTTTGATCAGCTTGAGATATTTTCGGGCTCAGATCTACGAAAAGATGTTTACCTACGTATGGTTCGTTTAGGCCTTGCCCGTGAAGTAGAAGGCGGCTTTATGCTACAAGCACCTATTCACCGCTACATTGATGCATTAATGGAAGTAAACGAAGAAACCTACATGACGGAGGACGAGGAATGAACAACTTATACGGACTGAGTAAACTCGCCCTACTTAATACCGCAGGTTATGCAAAGTGTGTGATCCCGCTTGATAAAAGCAGCTCTATTTGTGCGCCAAATAATACCGGTAAAAGCTCGGTTATTAACGCCCTACAATTTCCGCTTATAAACGATTTGCGCCTAACCGAATGGGACGGGCACGATTTAGATGAAACCCGTAAGTTTTATTTCTCATCAGATCAATCGTACATTTTACTTGAAGCCAACCTCCCTCATGGCTCGGTGGTTATTGGTGTAGCGGGCCTAGGTAAAATAGCCGGTTACGCGCACCAGTACTTTTGTTATCAAGGCAAGCTCGATTTAGAACAGTACACGCAAGGTAATACCATAATTAAATTTACCAAGCTGTTTAATCATTTAAAGTCGCTTAATTACAATCCTATTGAGTTAAAAGCACAAGAGCTAAACGCCCTGCTTACCGGCGGCGCAACGCCCTTTGACGGCGACATTAATTTAAAAATGATCCCGCTTAATAACGTGCAAGACTCCGCTATTTATAAAGAAATTTTTAGGCGTATTCTTAACTTACACAAATTGGGCGCAAGCGATGTTAAACGCTTTATGCTGCGTGTGTTTGAGCGCCATATGTCAAACTCAAAGGTTGATTTTTACGAAGTATGGCGTCGCTCGTTTGACAAAGTAAACCGGGCTAAGCGCGAATTAAAAGCGCTTGAATCAATGCAAGAGCCAATAAGCGCGCTTGAATCAATGCTTGAAAATCAAACCGTGCTTAAAGGTAAATTAGCAGCGTACGCGCCTAAAATTGACCAAGCACTCATTGACTTTGACACCTACCAAGAAGAGCAGCTTAGTGAACTTGGTATAGCACTCGAAGACATTGAACACGAAAAGCACGAGTTTGAGCAAAAACAAAGCCTATACGTACAGCAATCGCGCGATATAGAGCGCAAACAAACTCAAATTGAGCAATGGTTTTTAGATTACAGCGCCCTTAAAAGCGAGTTTGAACTGGTAAATAAAGCCACAATTAAAACCAACCTTGGCCAACTAAAACACGATTACGAGTCGCTTTCGCACTCTATTACCAGCGCACAAGGGCAAAGCTTGCACACGCTTGATTACCGCATTAGCGAAACGCAAAAACAAATTAAAAGCTTAAAACTGCAGCTTAAAAACCTGGAGTTTAATTTGTTCACCCGTATGCGCGAAGACCTATCGCTTAAAGAAGTGGAAGAAATCTCACGCATTTTAAACCCCGACCTTCTCTCGTTTGCCACCACCACTAATGGCGATATAACCATTGATGACGAAGATGCCTTTGGGGAATTTTTATCGTTATTAAGCGATAACGTTAAAGGCGGTGTGCTTACTTTGCCAGGCGCAAGTATTAAACTTAAAAAGCTTTCGCCAGTACAAATGCAAAGCGGCGAAAACAAAGAGCAATTAACCGCGCAGTTAAGTGCGCTTGAACACTCGTTAAAAGAGTTTAAACAACAGCGCGAAGTGGCAGCCAATGTTGCCGATAAACAAAAAGAAAAAGACGCACTTTACGACGAGTTAATGAGTCTTGAGGGAGCACTAAAACGTTTAGAGCAATTTGAAGTAATGCAGCAGTCGGTAGACGCGCAAGCCATGCTAAAAGAGCAATTATTAGCAGAGCGCGAACAAGTTGACGATTACCTGCAAGACATTCAAAAAAATAGTGGCTCAATTGCAGATAGACGCTCGTTAATTAAATCTAAGCAAGAACAAATTAATCGCCAAACCGAACGCCTACGTCAAGTTAAAAGTGAGCGAATTGATCACACGCTTGATTTATACAGCGGTAAAGTGACCCCGTACATGATTGATATAACAGTCGACTTTGATAACCTAAGTGACTTAGTACATCACTTTAATAAAGACTGCCAAGAGCTTCGTAACTTTGACATAAACGTGCGTAATACCTATTTGCACGTATATAACGCAGGCATTACTAAGTTCGATAACGAAACCGACGAATTTACTAAATACCAAAAGTTAATTAGCGCATTTCATAACCTTGATAACGAACGCGATGCGGTTGAGCGCCAAGGCCGTGTAGCTCTGACCGAAGTAGCCGCCACGATTAAGGGCTTGCGTGAAGATTTAGACCGCCTTCGCCGCGAAATGAACAGCTTTAATAAAGGCATAAGCCAGCACCGTATTTCTAACCTGCAAGCGTTTAAAATTAACGTAATACCACGCAAAATGCTGGTTGATAGTATTGATACCATTATCAGTACGTCGCATCAGTTTGAACAAGGCGACACCCTTGATTTACTAAGCCAAGAACCTTACAGCGAAAGCGCGGTAAACGAAGCAAAAGATCACTTAATAAAACTCGCCTCAGACAAAGCAGGCTTAACGCTTACCGATTTATTTGACATCCGTTTTGAAGTGGTAAACCGCGCAGGTGAAACCGAACACTTTGAAAAAATAGACTCAGCCGGCTCAAATGGCACACGTATTACTATTAAGTTATTATGTGGCATGTTGTTTATTCGTTACTTATTAAGCGATCAGGAACAAAACCTGTACCGTATACCTATTTACATAGACGAAGCGGCCGACATTGACCCGCAAAACCAAAAAGCAATTATAGAAACTGCACTGAGCTTTGGCTTTGTGCCTATATTTGCCTCAGTTAAGCCGCAAATAAGTTGTGACTACATTGTGCCGATTCGTTCGGTAAAAGATGGCGCACAAAACTGGGTAGATGAAAAAGATTGGATAGAAGTAGAGCATTAAATTTTTGAGTGGCTAATTAGCATTAATTAGTCATTCATATTCATCACACTAAACTAATTTTTAGAACCTTTTAATAATACACATTTATATAAGGTGTGTTATTTTAAGGTAATGCATTTTATTGGAGCAAACGTAATGAAAAATATACTTATTGTTGCAGCACTAGCACTACTTAGCGCTTGTACTCAAACCCCAGATTGGGATTACGATAAATCAGCTAACTTTAGTAATTTTAAAACATTTGCTTGGGTAGAAAACGCGAGTTTAACTAAAGACACCAACAACTACCAAATTAACGGTTTAATGGAAAAACGTGTGCGTACTGCGGTAAATAATGAGCTTACAAACACCCTTGGTATGACATTAGTAGATCCAGCCCAAGCTGACGTACTTGTTAACTATCATGCGTCGGTAGATAAAGAATTAGAAGTAGATACGTTTAACACGGGCTACAGTAACCGTTGGGGTTACTGGGGTACTGGTTTTCAACGTGATACAACAGCGCGTGAATACGAAGTGGGTACATTGGTTATCGATATTGTAGACAGCGCATCTAATCAGTTAATTTGGCGCGGTGCTAAAGAAGGCCGATTAAAGAAAAAACAAACACCTGAGCAACGCGAAGCGTCAATTAAAAAAACAGTCGCAAATATTTTAAGTAACTTCCCGCCGCAAAAGCAGCAGTAAGTTTAAAGTTAGTTTTTAAAAAGCTCACAAAATGTGAGCTTTTTTGTGGGTGTTTATTTTTGGATTACGGTTTTAAATAACGACCAGCTACGCTCGTCATGTCAGCAAACTGACTATCTACAACACCACGTTGAGTTTATTTTGTATGCGCTAAGCTTGCTTGCGCGAGAAGTAATAGCTTCTAATTACTTACATAGCGTTAAGCATCAAGTTTACAATTTATACTTATACAATAAATCTAGTGGTATATGGCAGTAATCATCGGGATGGTTAGTTAAACGGTCTTGATGCTCTGAATCGCTTGGTACGTAATTGGTTAACTGCTCCACCTTTACTGCAATTTTATCGGCATCGCTGCGCTTATTTATATAATTGCTTGCTGCGTCTAGATGACTTAGGTTTTTGCTGTAAATGCCTGTACGGTATTTTGGGCCTGCATCTTCCCCTTGCTTATTAACACTATAGGGGTCGATAATTTCAAAAAAATAGTCAAACAGTTGATTGAGTGAAACAACACTTGAGTCAAACGTTACTTTTACACACTCGGCATAACCATCGTATTCTCCTTGCGTGGTATTACTTGCGCCGTTAGCACGCCCAGCTTGGGTTGTTATAACGCCGGGTAAATGTTTCATAAACTCTTGCACGCCCCATAAGCAGCCGCCGGCAAAATAAAGTGTATTGTGTTGCTGAACTGTCATCGTTTATCTAACTCAATAAAGTTAATTAAAAATACATGTGTATTGTAACGCGTTAATTATACAAATGATTATCAAATGCAGATTTTTATAATTACTGTACAATAGCGCACAAAATTGCACTGACTAAGTTAAGCTAGCCAACCCGCTTTATATAGTTTTTATTAGTGCCTAAACACATTATGAGATACACCATGAATCGCACTGAGCATTTTATATTTTCTGCACTGCTGTGCAGCGTTACACCTTTTTCTTATGCGCAAGCTACAAGCAACACCGAAACAGCAATAGAACAAATTACTGTTGAGGCATCGGCCACGGCAAATAAATTACCCGTTGGTACCTTTGACTCCCCCGTCTCTAATTTAGAATACGACCCTCGTGTTGATTTACAATCACGTAATATGGCAGAAGCCCAAGCTGATGTAACAATTCGTGGTGGTATTTTCGAAAACACAGGGTTTAGAGTCGGCAGTGCTACCCTACTCGACCCTCAAACAGGTCATTACGTTGCTGAGCTCCCAATTGCACCGCAAATGCTAACTGGACCTTTCATTTTAACCGGTGCCGACAATGCCTTAAACGGTATGAACAGCTCTGTGGGATCGATTTCGTTTGGTTTTAAACCCATCAAAACTGGCGGCAATGTCTCTGTAGGTACCGGTACAAACGACTTTAACTTACAAAGTATTTACGCAGGAATAAGCACCGATGTCGACAATGCTAAAAATTGGCAGCTTGGCTTTGAGGGCGAATATTCTCATTCACAAAGTGACGGCTCAATAGAAAACGGCGATCACGATTTTAATCGCGCCTCTGCGCGCATACAGTTAATAAGTTCGGATTCGCAAACCGATGTGCTGTATGGCTCACAAGAAAAGTTTTTTGGTTGGCCAAATATGTACACACCATTTGGCGTAAACGAAACAGAAGAACTAGAAACCCGCTTACTCATGCTTAACCACCAGCAAAATTACGCTGACAATAGCCATTTTGAGGTGTCGGCATATTACAGAAAACACAACGACCATTATGTATTTTCTCGTGAGAACCCAAGCGCCTTTGAAGCATTTCATGAAACTAAAGTAAAATCGATTGCGGTATCAGGAAGCCATGCACAAAACACCTCGTTTGCAGTAAATTATTCAGCGCAATATATTGAAGATGAAATAGAGTCGACCACACTTGAGAATAATTTTACCTCACGCACTTATTACAAACTGAGCGTATTACCTGAGTATAAAATCGACCTTAAACAAAACCAGCTATTAACACTTCGCCTAGGTGCGGCTTTTGACGACACAAACCGAGATGACTCTGAGTTATCGCTCATTGGCGATATTTCACTAAACACTCAAAACAGTGATGGCTCTGAGCAAACCGTTTACTTATCGTATGCGCAAGCGAGCCAAGTTGCAGGCTACACCGCTATTGGTGGCAGTGATCAAGGCGGGTTATTTAGAAGTAATTACAACCTTGAGCGCGAAACAACTAAAAACCTAGAGCTTGGCTATTTAATACAAGAGCAAACCTGGCAGCTTAATTCAGCAGTTTTTTACCGAGAGGATAACAACCTAACCGATTGGACTTTTAGTTTTGACTCTAGCTCTGCCCGCTTTGCTAATCCGGTAGACATAGACGCCACCGGCGTTGAATTTTTTGCGACTAAGTATTTTGATACAACCGAGCTCATTGCAAGCTACACCTACTTAAATAAGTCAGAAAACTATGGTGATGCAGATATCGACGCCAGCTTTTACGCGTTAAATTTTCCTGATCACCGTGTTACCTTAGGTGCAATTTGGACACCAAACGACCTAATAGAAATGAGGATTGATAACGAGTGGCGTAAACAGCACGAAAACGCACTGCGCAGTAGCAAAGACACCGCATTATTTACGCAAGTGTCGCTAAAAATTACGCCAACCGTTATTAATAATTTATTTATTACGTTAGCTGCAGACAATGTGTGGGATGAATCGTTTGAAGAAATACCCGGCACACCCGGGCGCGGTGAGCAATATACGTTAAGTGCAACGTATAGTTGGTAATAAATAAAGCCGGCGTTTACAAACTCAATGTATATTTTGGTTTGTAAACGCTGTGCCTGTTTATATAAAAACGACTTTTAGGCAAAATATATTGCACAAAGAGAAATGAGTGAGGAGCAAATGAGTAAACCTAACCTCATGATCAACTTTTATGTTTGTCACTTTCTCTAAAAGCGCAGCGCCTCTTACCCTTTTTGTGAATTATTCACTTTATGAACTTCAACCAACAAAAGTAGCGCGTTTTATATAACGCAAAGCTAAAAAACGCACAAAGAGAAGCGAATGAGGAGTAAATGAGATAAACGTAATCAGCCAATGCTTTTAATTAGTCTGCACTAGCTCATATCTTATCTTAAAGTTTAATGGAATAGATTTAGACTTCATCTCACAGACAGCGATAAGCGGTCGTTAACAGTTACTTTTTAATTTCGTCAAAGTATATTGCTTTCATAGTCAGGAAAACGACTTAATCGCTCGTTTTTGTCCTTAAGTAAAAACCAGAACTACTATATTTTGCTAGTGCTGGCAAATAGTTAAGAAGTTTGTTACAAATGAGTAATTCAGACAAACGAGCGACGCTCTGGTAGAAGAACGCGCGATTTGCTCGCTATAAACATGTTAGATAACAAGGAACGTATAGCGTTTAATTTATATTATGGATTTTAATCAATTAGAAAAACCTCTTTTAGAACTAGATCCTATCTTCGAAAAATTTGCTAATAAACACAGTTTAATAATTACAAAAAATCAGAAAGATTGTCCTGAGCGCTCAATTGTTTGGGGCACTAACGTTAGATGCTTAATTCAGCTTTACCTTTCATCTGAAACTGGTGGATATTTTAATTTATGGTTGTGTGCATCTGAAGATACAGCTAATGAACGTTTCTGGAAGCACGAAACTCCCATAAAGGCTTTGAAAATTGATGACTTCAAAACGGATTTATATGAGTTACTTGAAGAGTCTTTTGTAAAACTTAATACGTGGGCAAATGATAGAAGTACTTTAGAGTTTGCCACAAAGCTAGGTAAGGTGTAATTTGTTACCTAACAAGCTAATAAACAAGGACAAAAAACAGTTTGCTGTTTTCGTTCCTCAATAATTTAGCAAACAATTTTTTGCCTGTTATTAGGGCGTTAGCCGTCAATGGAGTATATCTTTACCATGGAAGTAATTATTAATGTTCTTAGTTTTTTGGGCGGAATGTTTATTATCTATTTAACCGCATATACAAAAGCAAAAAGTAAAAATAAGGCTTTGTTGGAAGATATTGAAAAGCTAGAAGATGAAAAACAAAAAATCATAGCCAAATATCGAGCAGAAACTGAAGAAATTAAAAAACAACATACATTGGATATCGAAAAAAGAAAGTTCCAATATGAAGATAAACGAACTCAGTTCTCAAAATACTTCTCCTTGCTTGATGAATTTCATGGTAAATGTAATTCTGCTTTTGCTGAAAAATTTCAGCCGATAATGACTGAATTTATGAATGAATATTTATCGGATGATCCTGAAAAACAGCACCAAGCAACTCTGAAATATAATGAAGATGTTCAAGGACTCTTTTTTGAACTGAATGCTGAATACCTAAAAATACAAACAGAAACGAATAGTATTCGACTAATAGCTACCCCTAAAGTTGACACTTTGCTCGACACATTAGAAGAAAGTGTAAAATTAGCAACTGACCAATCTACAGATATGCTGAAATTTATGGCTACACCTGAGTTTTGGCAGGATCAAAGTTTAGTTGCTCCTTATCAAATGGAAATTGAAAAGGCAGGGAAAAGTGTATTAGATTCTCGCTTTAAACTTCGAGAGCAAATGAAAGCAGAGTTAAACGAGATATAAAACGGCTAACAAGTGCCTAAACCAAAGGACGCAAAACAGCAGGCTTGCGCTCCTTCGTCGCTAATTTTAGCCTGCTATTTTACGCCGGTTAGGCAAGCGTTAGGGCTCAAGGGAGAATTTGTTGTATCGTTTAGCGTTTTTTATTTCTTTTATACTGTTTAGTGCTAACACCCTTGCTTGCAGTTGTGCAGAACAACCACCTTCTGTGCATTTCGGTAACGCTAGTAATGTGCTAAATGGGCGTATTATGAAGTTGGAGATTTTATTTGATAAAGAGAATAGACCTTATCAAAAAATCACTTTAGACAATAAAAGTATGCTTAAGGGCAATTACACAAAAGTCATATATTCCGCAATGGACGTTAATGCATGTCACGGAATGTCTTTTTCATTGGGGAAAGAGTATGTTGCTTTTACAGACGACTCTAATTGGATAACGGGTTATTGTGGTGGTACTCAATTAATTTGGGCTAACCTCGATTTTAGTAAAGAGTTCTTAAAATCTATTCGAGCATTAAGCCCTAACAAGCAAATCAACAAGGACTAAAAACAGTTGGCTTGCCTCACTTAGCTCGTTATTATAGCCAACAATTTTTAGCCTGTTATTTGGGCGTTGGTATGACTCCCATTGTCAAGTTAAACGCACTGATCCTTGCCTAACTTTTTAAGCCATAATTATTTTAGCTCGAATTAGAGCGAGTTAATACATAGGATGAAGCAAGTAATGTCGTCGGTTATCTTGCTGATATTCGTTGGTTATTACTATTTCTAGTAACAGAGCAGACCTTACTTATTTCGTCGTGGCACCTGTCTTCAGTCTATGTTCGTGGTTCAATGCAGCGTTAGCTGCATTG
>NZ_NTLW01000193.1:0-5339 GCF_002632075.1 Pseudoalteromonas sp. ESRF-bin5
TTGGCTCCCCCTCCCCGACTCGAACGGGGGACCTGCGGATTAACAGTCCGTCGCTCTAACCAACTGAGCTAAGGGGGAACTACATCATATACATAAACTTGGCTCCCCCTCCCCGACTCGAACGGGGGACCTGCGGATTAACAGTCCGTCGCTCTAACCAACTGAGCTAAGGGGGAATCGTTTATGGTTAAAAAGCTTGGCTCCCCCTCCCCGACTCGAACGGGGGACCTGCGGATTAACAGTCCGTCGCTCTAACCAACTGAGCTAAGGGGGAAGCGTCTTGCCCTTCAACGGGGCGAAATATTAATGACCGCGCTGCAAAGTGTCAACATATAAAAGTCATAAATTAAAAAAAGAGGTTTATTCGTTGTTTTTATGTGCAATCTGCGTGTTTTATAGCTTTATTTGAAACCATTTATTGGCCTTTCAATAAAACCATCAGTGGTAAACTAGCGCTAAGTGATCGTTTGCTATAGCCAATTGAGTAAATAAAATACGACTTTGAAATGATTTGGTCTGTGTAAAACACAAAATTTAAAAATACTGACTCTTGGTTTTAACTATTTATACTCAAAAACCTGACGTTAGGGTATTTTTAATCCTAAGTAATAAAATCTAAAGCGTATGCTTTTTAAACGTTTGTAATTTTAGCACCTAACCATATACGCAAGTAAAAGCAAAGGTGCTCATAAATAATACAATCAATAACTTGCAATTATAAATGCTGAAAACAGGTTAGCTTAATAACCACATTGCAAATAAAATTTACTAACCTGATGAAATAGGTTTGCAAAGGTTATAAAACAATATAAAAGCAAATCTCATCACTTTTTAAGTTAGTAGTAAAAATGTATCTCTCTTAAACCCTTTATAAATGCGGGGTCCAATGAGTTATCCACGGTTTCTGTGGATAACTCTGTTTATGAAACTTTAAGAACATCAGCAGCACCAGTAATTTAGAGTGCTACAACGATTTCAAGCTTTTAAATCATTATTTTTATTTCATTTAAAAACAATGGCTTAAGGTTTTTGTTTTATTGTGTGTGATACGATGAGTGGAATTTTTCGTTACGATAAATCAAAAAGGAGATTTGTGTAAAAAAGCATCAGGTGGCGCGTGTGTTTTGTAATAAAAGTAACAATTATGTGTCTTAATTGTTTTTTGGCGCGTTAACCCGCTGTTTTAACAAAACCGTTTAAAAAGCAACGTTTACTTCGAGGGCGCATTTTAAGCGGTTTTCTTGCATTAAATCTATTGATAAATCCGTGGCTTGAATTGCCCTGATGCTTTAAAATGATCAACTCAGTAAAAGAGGCTATTTATTTCATGCGCGCAACACAAAATACCAAGACTCGCCCAGATTTACTCAATGATCCCATCTTACCCACGTTGAAAACCATGACTGTTCCAATGATTTTTGGCATGATCATGTTAATGATGTTTAATATTGTTGATACCTTTTTTATTAGCTTGTTAGGTACTGAGCCCCTTGCGGCAGTGAGTTTTACATTCCCTGTTACATTTACTGTAATTAGTTTGGCTATTGGATTAGGAATAGGTACTTCAGCTGTCATTGCAAAAGCATTAGGCAGTAACAAAATAGATGAAGCCCGTTTTGACGCCAGCATCTCTATATTAGTGGCTGTTGTACTTGTGCTTGCGTTATCGCTTATTGGTTATCTACTTATTGACCCTGTGTTTACATTATTGGGGGCAGGGCAGCAGGTGCTTCCGTTAATTCATGACTACATGAATATTTGGTTTATTGGCAGTGTATTTTTAATCACACCAATGATTGGTAACTCCGTATTACGTGCCAGTGGTGATACTAAAACGCCAAGTATTGTAATGGGGGGGGCTGGGCTAATAAATGCAATACTTGACCCAATGCTGATATTTGGTTTTGGTCTTATACCTGCTATGGGTATTCAAGGTGCTGCGATTGCAAGTGTAATAGCTTGGGCTGTAGCCGTTGTGATTATTTTATATATATTAATCGTAAAAAAGCGACTACTTAGCTTAAAAGCGGGCTCACAAACGGTTATGGGGGCGATCCGAAAAATCTTAAAAATAGGTGTACCTGCTGCAGGTGCTAATATGCTCACGCCTGTTGCAATGGCTGTCATGACCGCACTTGTAGCTAATCATGGTCCTGAGGCTGTTGCCGCGTTTGGTGTTGGTAGCAGAATAGAGTCTATTGCAAGTATTTTAGTGCTTGCCTTATCAATGACACTCCCTCCATTTGTTAGTCAAAATTTTGGGGCTGGAAAATTATGTAGAGTGAAAGATGCATACATAGGTACCTTGAAGTTTGTCATGGCTTGGCAGTTCATAATTTATATTTTACTGATTATTTTTTCTGGCGTTATAAGTCAGTTATTTGGTAAAGAGCAAGCGGTAATAGATGTAATTAAACTTTTTATTTATATCATTCCACTTAGTTATGGTCTGCAAGGTGTGATCATATTATCAAACTCATCGTTTAATGCTTTGCATAAACCAATGAACGCGCTGTTTTTAAGTGTTATACGGTTGTTTGTTTTCTATGTTCCGTTTGCTTATTTAGGTAGTCGTTTTGCAGGGTTAACGGGATTATTTATAGGTGCTGCTGTCGGTAATTTATTTACCGCATTGGTAGCGTATAAATGGTTTATAAAAGAGCTTGAGTCTTTGAGCAGTCAGTCGTTACAGGAGTGCAATAGTTGAGTGATCATTTTCAGTTAAAATCACAGTTTAAACCAGCAGGGGATCAACCCACCGCAATAAAGCAGTTGTGCGAAGGTTTAGAGGCCGGGCTTGCTCATCAAACATTGTTAGGGGCTACAGGTACGGGTAAAACCTTCACCATGGCTAATATTATTAGTGACTTAAATCGCCCAACAATTATTATGGCCCACAATAAAACGTTGGCTGCGCAGCTTTATGGTGAAATGAAAGAGTTTTTTCCTAAAAATGCCGTTGAATATTTTGTTTCTTATTACGACTATTACCAACCAGAGGCCTATGTTGTATCGAGCGATACGTTTATCGAAAAAGATGCTTCAATAAATGAGCACATAGAACAAATGCGTTTAAGTGCTACTAAAGCACTTCTTGAACGCCGCGATACCATTATTGTTGCATCGGTTTCGGCTATTTATGGTTTGGGTGACCCCCAGTCATACATGAAAATGATGTTGCTTTTAAAAGTAGGCGAAAAAGTTGACCAGCGTGACATGCTTCGCCGCTTAGCCGAAATACAATATACCCGTAACGACATAGAGTTTAGCCGAGGTACTTACAGAGTTCGCGGCGAAGTGGTCGACATATTCCCGGCAGAGTCAGAAACATACGCAGTGCGGGTAGAAATGTTTGACGACGAAATAGAGCGCTTGAGTATTTTTGATCCGCTGACAGGTGCTGTTGAAAAACATATTGTGCGTGCCACTATTTATCCTAAAACGCACTATGTAACTCCGCGAGAAAAAATTCTAGGCGCAATCGAAAATATTAAAATAGAACTAAAAGATAGAAGAGCTCAATTACTCAGTGCCAATAAATTGGTAGAAGAGCAGCGTATTGCGCAGCGCACTCAGTACGACATAGAAATGATGACCGAGTTGGGTTATTGCTCGGGAATAGAAAACTACAGTCGATATTTATCGGGGCGAACTCCTGGCGATCCGCCACCAACATTGCTTGATTACCTGCCTGATGACGCATTAATGATTATTGATGAATCCCATGTAACGGTGTCGCAAATTGGCGCTATGTATAAAGGCGACAGAAGCCGTAAAGAAAACCTTGTAGAATATGGTTTTAGAATGCCCTCAGCCATGGATAATCGCCCACTTAGGTTTGAAGAGTTTGAGGCCATTGCTCCGCAAACCATTTATGTATCGGCAACGCCTGGCGACTTTGAAATGGAGCGCAGTGGCGGGGAAGTTGCAGAGCAAATTATTCGTCCAACAGGGCTTTTAGACCCGCTTATAGAAGTAAGGCCTGTTGGCGACCAAGTTGATGATTTATTATCAGAAATATACCAATGTGTTGAAAAAGGTGAGCGCGTATTAGTGACTACGCTTACTAAACGTATGTCTGAAGATTTAACCGACTACCTAAGTGAACACGGCGTAAAAGTACGTTATTTGCATTCAGACATAGATACTGTAGAGCGCGTAGAGATAATTCGTGATTTACGCGCAGGGGTGTTTGACGTGCTAGTAGGCATTAACTTACTAAGAGAAGGTTTGGATATGCCTGAAGTGGCGCTGGTTGCGATACTGGATGCCGACAAAGAAGGCTTTTTACGTTCAACGCGCTCGCTTATTCAAACTATTGGTCGTGCCGCGCGTCACCTAGATGGCCGTGCTATTTTATATGGCGATAAAGTGACTAAATCTATGGCAAAAGCGATAGATGAAACAAGCCGCAGGCGCGAAATTCAACATCAATACAATATAGATAACGGCATAGAGCCACGTGCTTTAGCCAAAAAGATCCTTGATGTGATGGATGTAGGCGAAGAAGCTGGACCTAAAGATAACCTACAACTTATTCGTAAAGAGTCTAAAAAGGTGCTTAGCGCGAAAGAAATTGCAGCGCAAATCAAGCAGCTTGAAACTAAAATGCACGCGTATGCGAGTAATTTAGAATTTGAAAAGGCGGGCTCTGTGCGCGACGAAATACACGAACTACAACAACAGTTGATTAATTAAAAAATGACTATAAATTTTACGCCTCTTATCACGGCACTTGAGAGTGCCCCTATTTTAAATAACGAACTGTGTCGTGTTTTTCACGGGCGAGGCCATAGTATTGAGGCATTAAGCCACTTAAATTTAGATTTTTACCCGCCAAGCTTATTTTTAGTCTCTTACGATGAAATAGACGACAACACGCTTAATCAGCTAACCGAAACACTTTGGCAGTGGGCGCAAGCGCATTACCCAGAGTTAATTACCTCGCTTGTTTATCAGCAGCGCGCAGGTGTACAAAGCCAAAATACCGTTATGTTTGGAGCGCTTCCTAACCCGCATACAGTAACCGAAAACGGAATTCGCTTTTTAGTTGATTTGCAAAGCCGCCAAAATACCGGGATTTTTCCAGATATGCGAAGCGGCCGTGAGTTTGTAATGGCGAATAGTGAGCATGGCAAAGTACTTAATTTATTTTCGTACACGTGCGGCTTTTCGTTAGCAGCAATGCAGGGCGGCGCTGATCACGTAATGAATATGGATATGAGCAAAGGAGTACTCAAAGTAGGTAAGCAAAACCATCAGTTAAATGGCTTTGACAAAGGCGTGAGTTACTTACCTCACGATATTTTAAAGTCGTTTGGTAAATTAAAAAAAGCGGC
>NZ_NTLW01000091.1:0-10321 GCF_002632075.1 Pseudoalteromonas sp. ESRF-bin5
CAAGTACTTGCAGATACGCTTGATAAAGCGACGGGTACTTTCCTTGCTGAAAACAAATCGCCTTCACGTAAAGTTAAAGAAATTGATAACCGTGGTTCTCATTTCTTCTTATCTTTATTTTGGGCTCAAGAACTTGCTAAGCAAAATGATGATAGCGAACTTAAAGCACAGTTCACTCAAATTGCGAGCGATTTAGAGGCAAATAAAGACGCGATCGTAAACGAATTAAACGATGCTCAAGGCCCAGCAGTTGAACTAGGTGGTTACTTCCAGCCTAACGACGCAGCCGCTTTTGAAGCAATGCGTCCAAGCACTACATTTAACGATATCCTTGCTAAATTAGTGTAATAAATAGTAAAAATAAAACCGCTTACCTTTAAAAGTAAGCGGTTTTTTTACGCCTATGAAAAAGGCCGCTCAATGCGACCTTTTAAAGTTAATATCTACTCGCCCAATCAAATCCCTATTGTCGGGTTGATATAACGCTTACTATTTACTTAGTGTAAGCTCTTGGCATGTTTGAATCAGTAGTATAACGGTCACGTAATTTATCTTGGCGAGACTGTGTAGACACCTCAGTGCCATTAATAAACATACGACTTACGTTACTGCTTATTTCAAACGGATCATTAGTCCACATCACTACATCAGCGGCTTTACCCACCTCAATACTGCCCGCATTAATACCGAATACGTCAGCAACATTTGATGTAACAGCTTTCAGTGCACCTTGTTGGCTCATGCCATAAGATACAGCGTTACCTGCGTCATAGCGAAGCTGATAAATATTGTGACTTGCATCTCCACCAACCGTTAAAAGTACTTTAACACCGGCTTTTTCAAGTAAACCTGCATTATTTAAATTAGCGTGTAAAGAATCGAAGCTTCCTGGTAAGTTGTCCATAGCGCTAATAATTACTGGGATATTAGCTTTAGCAATATGCTCTTTAACAACAACAGCATCCTGTGCTCCACTTAGTACTAAGTTAACACCAAATTGCTCTTTCACTTTAATAAGCTCAATAATATCAGCAGCACGCGATACGCTTATAACCAATGGCATGTCGCCAGAAAGTACTTTAGCCATTACTTTGTCTTCAGTACTTGGTTTATCGTCGTCTTTTTTATCTTTTTTGCTTAATTTAGTTTGATGAGCATCTAGCTTATTAATTAATGTTTGCAGTGTAAAAGCGCGCGAGCCTTTTCTTCGCTCACCTAAATGCACAACTAACGCTGCTTGTTTTTGAACGTCACTTTCAAGGCTGCCACTTAAATCAACCACACTAGCCAAACCTGCAAAAATACTATCGCCGCCATAAGGGGTAATTACATCTCGTGTAACGCCGCCTTTACGTGCATAAGGTATTAAGCTTGAATGTGCGTTATATGCAAGGCTCACATCAAAATCTATACCTGCTTTGTCGTCACCCGCATCGCGAGAGCCTGCAACCGCACCCACTTCAACTAAACCAAGTTGATTATTGCTTGCAATGAATCCAGGGGTAACAATTTTGCCATTGGCATCAATAATTTCATCAGCACTTACTTCTGCCGGGTTAATCGCTGTAATTTTCCCGTTATCCATAACAATGCTTGCGCCTTTTAATACGCCTTGCTCTGTTGATGTATGGATAGTTGCATTAATAATAGCCAATGACTGTGCGTTTACAGCACCAGAGGCTAGTAATCCGGCAGCAACCAGTGATAGCGAAAACGAACGTGATAAATTTTTCATTCTGGGTGCTCCTTATTTTTGACCTAACATAAAATCACTGGTTGCCTGATAAGTGCTATCGTTTCTATCGTAAACTTTTGCACCATCAACAAATACTTGCTCAGCTTTTGCGTAAACGCTAAACGGGCTCTGGTTCCAAATAACCACATCGCCTTGTTTACCTGCCTCTAGCGAGCCTGTCTTATCGTCAATACCTAATGATTTTGCTGCGTTAGTGGTGATCCACTTAATTGCATGCTCTTCTGAAATATCAAAGCCATTTTCATTAGCACGATACATTACTTTAGCCGCTTCTTGGTTTAAGCGTTGAATGGTTGTGTCTGAATCTGAGTGAACAACGGCACACGAGTTTTTAACCGCATCAACAATAGCAACGTTTTCTTGAACCATGTCGTAAGCTTCCATTTTAAAGCCCCACCAGTCTGGCCACAATGCAGCACACGAGCCATTATCAGCTAACAAATCTGCAATTTTGTATGCTTCAATACCGTGATGGAACGTACCCGCGTGATAATTAAATTCTTTAGAAAGATCAATCATCATCGCCATTTCTTCGGCTTTATAACAATGATTGTGGATCATTACTTCGCCTTCAAGAACGCCGCGTAATGTATCGTACTTTATATCGCGATTCGGGGCTTCAGGGTTTTTACCTTCTGCGTATTCTGCATCGTACTTATCCCATGCTCGCTTATATTCTTGCGCGCCAATCCACGCAGTGCGGTAACCAGCCATATTACCCATACGTGTTGAAGGCAATACGCCTTTACGGCCATATACGCGTTTTGGGTTTTCACCACATGCCATTTTTAATCCATACGGTGCATCAGGAAATTTCATTCCTTGCATTGTATGCGCAGGCACGTTTTTAAGTGTTACACCACGTCCGCCAAATAAATTAGCAGAGCCGGGTAAAATTTGTAACGAGGTAATACCGCCTTCGCGCGCACGGTTAAACCCTGGATCTTGCGGCCAAACAGAGTGCTCTACCCACACTTCGGCCGTATTTGGGCTGGTCATTTCGTTACCATCTTGATGTGATTCTACCGATGGATTTGGATAGGCACCCAAATGTGAATGAACATCAATAATACCTGGTGTTACCCATTTACCTTGTGCATCAATAGTTGTGTCTGCTTTTACAGTTAAGTCTTTACCTACTTGCTGTACTTTACCATCGACCAATAGTACATCAGCGTCATCTAAGCGTTCGCCAGTCCCTGTAAGAACAGTCGCGTTTGTGATGAGTGTGCTTGTTGTAGAGATTGGCGTGTAAGTACTTGGGTATGGGTTTTTGTTAATAGTAATCTTATCATCTTGCGGGCCATTTTCTTGGCAACCTACAAGTGCAGCGGCTAAGCCAACTGCTAATAAAGAGGGAGCAAATTTATTCATGTTGTTTGGTTCTCCTGTTTTTTTAATACTTTAGCGAAAGCTTGGGCATAAAGCTAAAAAAACAGGTGAAAACGCGGTAAATTAAGATGAATTTACGTGATTATTTTTTTATATAATTGTTATATAGCTTTTCTAGTGCGCCCTCTGTGGTGAGTGACGGATCTTTGCTGATAAAATGTTTGACCGTGCGGGTTACAAAATCTGAATTTTGCTTATGTAGCTTAGAAAAATCTTTAATAAGAGTATTACCATCTTTAGCCGCTGTTACCTTGTCGTGGCGATGACGGTACTGACTAAGGGCTTTGTTAAAATCGCCGTTGTAGTCTTCAACTAAAATTTTATAAAAGTCACTTTTTTGCACATTTAAAGAGGTAATGCAGAAATTCAGTGCGTCTTTAAAATCAGTATAAACGTTACCTTCTACATCAAACTCTTTGGTTTTTTCGCGCACTGTGACACGTGCCTCTTCAGTGGCGTAACTAAAACCTGTAAATGCCAATCGCTCTGCGGCTTCTTTTCCTAATTTCATACCGGCCTGAATACTGTGAGCAAACTCATCACTCATGTCACTTAATTCGTTTTCTTCCCACATATTATAGACACGCAGTGCTTTGGCATATTTATTAGACAGCTTTTTTTTAATTTTGGTAAAGCGCTCGTCAATCGTCATTAGTCGTTCGTTATGTAATAGCGCATAACATTCATAACAAGCAGGAATTGAAATGAAGTCGGCATCCTCGCCTAAATCAATAATACTTTGCAGCATATGAAGAGGCGGACAATGATCGCGTTCAGTTGCTTCGCAGCCACAATAAAAACACTGATTAAAATGTTGTTGTTCGCAGGCATAGGCTTGTTGATAATAACTGGCTAACGCTTTACTCACTGTTTATCCTAAAAATCTACACATCAATTTATTGGGCGATAATACCAGCCTAAAAAAATATGTCAGTATCAATAAATTATTTTTATGAAAGTGTGTCAAAAAACACACTTAAAAATATGCTTTTTCATGAGCCTATAAGTAAGTGTGTACATTAAACATACTTGCTTACAGCTTGTTGCGTTTGGTTAACAGCTTTTTTAATTAATTAGTTTAATAATTAGCTTGCAACCGCAAACAACGAGGAAAAGTAAAATGAATACATTTAAAACAGCATTATGTACAACACTTGTAATTGGTAGTGCAGCATTAGCAGCACCTGTATCAGCAACACAATTTGTAGCAGCCGACTCAACGCCAGGCACACAAATTTGTATGGCTGTTGCGTCTAATAAAGCATATTTACTACGCAAAACACAGCAGTCATTGAACGTTAAAAAAAGCATTATTAGCAATAAACTAACGTGTAATAACTTACCTATGGGTGATTTTGTAGCGCGTTATAATTTAGATAAAAGTGCTAATTACTTAAATATTGAAAGCAGTACTCGCACTTCAATTAAAGATTTAGCAAAGGTGTCGTCAACTGAAATCATTGTTATTTCGTCTCCGCAATAACATGTTTAAACGTTATAGCTAAGCAGGCATAACTATAACCTGCTTAGTTTTATTATTAACTTTATTGCTTAAAGAACACCCGCAATTAAACCAAATAAACCGCCAAATACTCCGCCCCAAACAACTAACCAACCTAAGTGCTCGCGTATCATTGTTTGAATAATTTCTTTCACCATTTTAGGGGTTAATTCATCAAGGCGTTCATCAACAAGTTTAAGTACTGTGCTGTGCAACCCTTGAGCACTATTTCCTTGTGAAAGCGTTTGCGTTACTAACGCTTTAAAGTTCTCTGTTTGAGAAATTTGTGCTAACGAAAGTTGCATTTTATCAATAAATTTTTCGCGCATTGGCTCTATTGCAGCAGTGCCTCCAAACATACCCAGCATGCTACCAAATTGCGATTGCTCTATAACCTCGAGTAAATTATCGAAAGCTGGATTTAAATCAACATTACTAATGATCGGTTCAAAGTCGATATTAGGCTGCGCCTTGTTGAGTAAATTATTAATTTTTTGCTCGGAGAAAAACTCAGTGAGTATTAGGTTTCGTATAGCAACTTTAAAGCTCTCAAACTTAAGCGCAATAACACCAGACCCATATAAAAACGGAACCTTTTCAAATAGCATATGAATAGCCAATAAATTGGTCACTGCCCCAGAAAGTGCAAATAACCCCACCGACAAAACTACTGGCTGATCAAACATCAATCCTGCAGCTACACAAATACTTGCTAGTAAATTGGTTATAAAACTTTTGTTCATTTTTACTCCATTACAGTTAGCGTCACTTTGTGCGACACATTCACTAATTTTACAACGTTTAGTTTGTTAAATTAATCCCTTTTTGCCATAGTTTAAGTGTCTGTATAAAATACGAGCAACTATTATGTGGAAAGCAATTAACGAGCACATTAGCCAAGCTACAAATACTGACTTTAAACACACACAAAAGCGGCAACTGCAAGGCACAACAACCGATAAATATTTTCATATAAGTAATGGCACACAAAGCTACTTTGTTAAAATTGCGCTCAAAAGCGAGCTTGAGCGATTAGAAAGTGAATCTAGGGGCTTACAGATGCTTGCTAATAATAGTTATTTTAGTGTTCCAAGCTGCATTACATCAGGTGCTAACATTGAATTTTCATTTATCGTACTTTCGTGGTTAGAGCTTGATGAGCAGCCCTATTGCCAATGGCAAAAAATGGGCACTCAACTAGCGCAAATGCACCAAAAGCATGACCAGGCAATGTTTGGCTTTGATATAGATAATCACTTAGCTACAACCGTTCAACCAAATCGTTGGCACAAAAAGTGGGATGTATTTTTTGCCGAAGAACGCATAGGGTGGCAATTACAACTATTAGCCGAAAAAGGCATTAAATTTGCCAAGCCCGAGCACATAATTAATGAAGTTAAAGCACAATTACATGGTCATGTTGTGAACCCATCTTTGTTACATGGTGATTTTTGGCGAGGCAACTTGGGCTTTTTAAAAGAAGTACCGACCGTATATAATCCCGCTTGTTATTATGGTGATCGGGAAGTGGATATCGCAATGAGCGAGCTATTTGCGCCACTACCCGATGAATTTTATGTTGCCTATAATAAGCAATATCCTCTTCTACCAAGCTATCAAAAACGTAAACATATTTACCAACTATACCCTATTTTAAATCATGCAAATATTTTTGCTGGGCACTATCTTACTGAAGCTAAACAACATATCGATAAGCTAATGCAATAAGTGTAAATAAACTGTCATAACACGCTAAACAGACTATATTTAAAGGGTTCTAAGGAGTTCAGTTTTGCGTCATTAAGCCGTGGTTAGAATAAAAACATTCCAAGCTCTGCTTAAGTTATTTGTATTTGGAGTGATTATGAAAGACTTTTTATCACAACGTATTAGCTGCCCGTTTTGCGGACACCACATTCATTTGGATTTAGATGCCAGCATGGGCGATCAGGACTATATTGAAGACTGCACTGCCTGTTGCAACCCAATCCATTTAAATATGCACATAGACCATGCAAACAATAAATTAGAGCTACACGTAGACAGTGACGACGAACAAATTTTTTAATTTTGATGACGCAGGTAGTTTTCTACGGTGTTAACAATAGTGTAAGTTTGCTGATCGACCTCTATATTTAGCTCATCACCCACTTGCGCTTTACCTAAGTTTGTAATTGCTAATGTTTCTGGGATCAAATGCAACCAAAAGCCCTGCTCGTCAATCTCGCCTACTGTTAAACTAGCACCATTAATGGCGACAAAGCCTTTGTACAATACATATTTTTGCCACTTTACCGGTAAGCTTACCTGAATTTTGCAGTTGCTTTGAGTATTAATTATTTGATTTATTTTAGCCGAACAGTGAATGTGTCCTGAAACAATATGCCCACCCAGTTCTGTGCCAAAAGTAACAGAGCGCTCGTAATTTACTAAACTGCCCAGATCAAGAAGCCCTAGATTAGTTAATTGAAGTGTTTCGTCAATCACGTCAAAGTGAACTTGCGCGACTACATCTTGGTTACTTAGCTCAACTTTTACTACTGTTAAACAACACCCATTAATCGCAATACTGGCTCCTAAATCTAGGTGTTTAACGTAGTCATCGCTCACCGACACCACTAAACGTAACACACCCTCATTATGGTTTTTAGACACCACAGTAGCTTGAGTTTGTACTATACCTGTAAACATAAAATCTCGTTAAGTTATGACAAAGTATTAGTTTAACGTATCGAATTATAAAATCATTCACTCCTTAGATTTTTATTTCAAAGACAATAGATTACAATTACAGCCTTACTCATTAAATAGCTGTTTTTATGACCTTTTGTAATTGGGAAGCTAAGCGTTTACTTTCTCTCGCGCTGCCTGTTTTTTTAGCACAAGTTACCCTTATATTAATGTCGGTGGTCGACACCATAATGGCAGGTCAGGTCAGCCCTACCGACCTAGCTGCGCTATCTATTGCTACTGGTATTTGGAACCCACTACTTTTAGCGTTGCAAGGTATTTTGTTAGCACTAACTGGCATAATTGCACAATTTGCCGGCGCGAATGACAAAAAAGGCATAAGCCACTATTTTCAACAAGCTTTATATTTAACCGTTTTACTGTGTATTACAGGCTTTAGTATTGCCTACTTGGCAAACATTATAATATTACAGCTAGATACAAGCCCGGCTATTGCGAGCCTCGCTTTCGACTATATTCAATTTGTTAAATGGGGGGTGTTTGGATTTTTATTTTTTACAACCTACCGAAACATGACTGAAGGCATGGGTATGACAAAACCGGCCTTCTATATTAGCTTACTCGGATTAGCCGTTAATATTCCTGCTAACTACATTTTCATAAATGGTTTATTTGGCCTTCCCGCCTATGGCGGAGCTGGCTGTGGTATAGCAACAGCTATTGTTTTAACAGTGATGGCATTAGCACAGGTCACTTATTGCCAAATGAGTAAAAAGATAGATGCCAAAGGGCTACTCACACCGTTTGAAAAACCAAATATAGCAACTATCGCCACTATTACAAAATTAGGTATTCCTATCTCTTTGGCTACTTTTTTTGAAGTAACACTTTTTGCATGTATTCCACTCTTTATTGCCCATTTAGGAGCGGTTGCTGTATCAGGGCATCAAATTGCAGCAAGTGTTACCGCATTACTGTTTATGATGCCGCTAAGCCTCTCTATTGCCATTAGCATTCGAATTGGTAACTTGTATGGTCAGAACAAGTTCGATCAGTTAAAAATAGCCGTATCGACAAGTTATCTACTGGCTATATTAATCGCACTGTTCTTAGCGTTTATAACATTTATAGGTCGTGATGTGATAAGCCAGCTATACACAGATAGCCCTGCGGTTATTGCCCTTGCGACCTCAATTATGATTTTAGCCTGTATTTATCAACTACCCGATGCCCTGCAAGTTGCAGCAAATGGCATTTTAAGAGGATTAAAACACACAGCCCCTATTTCTTACATCACGTTTATTTCGTATTGGTTAATCGGCTTTAGCTTAGGCTACGTATTGGCAAGAACAGATATAATTGTGCCGGCAATGGGGCCGCACGGATTTTGGATTGGTATAATTGTCGGGCTCACCGTTGCAGCCATTTTGTTAATGATAACCGTTAGTAAGCGCTTTAAACATGAACCATTTATTAGCCAACAAGCTTAATTTAAATAACATAAAGCAGTTAGTATTAGTATGCATGTTACTAATACTAACCGTTACTATGCTAACCGCTTGCACAGAGGCCCCCAGTAATACAAACAATACCTACATAGAACGCCTTGAAAATATAACCGACAACAAATCAGAAGACCTCCCAGCGCTTAACTCACTCAAATTAAAGCCGTTAACCGAACTCAACAACACTAAAATAACACTGGGTATAGTTGAGCTTGCCGGGATCAGCAGCTGCAATTTAAATGTGGTAATAAGTGAGCACAACAACCAACTGGGTAAAACAGCAACCGCTGCAGGGCGTTTGAAATATCAAATAGACTTTATTCAACACGCCAACAGCTGCTTAGCCTCCCTCGATGAATCCTCAGTAACGTATAAAAAAATACATGAAGCAAAAAATCAAAAACAAGCTGATTTACTACATTACTTTAATGCAGCCCTTATTGAGGAACCAGAGCTCAACCGCACGTGGTCACTAACCGCTTCAGAATTAAGTAAAGAACCCGCAGGCTTTAGCGACACAATTGAGGCTATGCGTAAACTTACTGCTATTAAAGCGCAATTAGCTCAGGCTCAATTTGACAAAATAAACACAGATGCAATATACCAAGCACTCGAAACGCTTAATAAATATAGGTTTATTCAATCATTAATTAAATCTGTCAGGCAACAAATAAGGCTAAATAAAATCGCCACGGGGTTGGTGCATAACATCAATTTAAGCACCCTATGCCCAGTGGGTAAAAACAAAGATAAAGCTAAAATAATGAATAATATATTTCAAAAGTTCTATCTTTCACAAATTCAGCCTTACCAAGCACAACTCATTGGTTTTCTTGAAGTGCTTCAGCCTTTATTAAATCAACTGTGGTACCAAGAACGTGTAACAACCAATGAAATTAATCAGCTGATTAAAGCAAACTTAAATACCAATTTATTAAATCAATTGAAAAGCTCAGCTAAACAGCATGTTATTTGGTGGCAAGAGTTTTATAAAACGTGTGAAATCAGCCCAATATGAATAAAAAAACGGCAAATAAACCTAAAAACACGAAACGTGCTTGATTCGACCTGCCCCACGCTATATATTAGCGGCCGTTGTTAAGCAAATAACACTTACTTAAATATAGTAATACGACTGTAGCTCAGTTGGTTAGAGCACTACCTTGACATGGTAGGGGTCGGTGGTTCGAATCCACTCAGTCGTACCAATATTAATCAGATGTATAATTGAAGGAAAGAGCACTACCTACTCTTGACCACCCGGTCCAAGGGTCAGTGACTCAAATCCACTCAGTCGTACCAATATTAATCAGATGTATAATTGAAGGAAAGAGCACTACCTACTCTTGACCACCCGGTCCAAGGGTCAGTGACTCAAATCCACTCAGTCGTACCAATATTAATCAGATGTATAATTGAAGGAAAGAGCACTACCTACTCTTGACCACCCGGTCCAAGGGTCAGTGACTCAAATCC
>NZ_NTLW01000308.1:0-9512 GCF_002632075.1 Pseudoalteromonas sp. ESRF-bin5
CAGCCTAAGTATTTTTTACTGGTACTATTAGTTTCGCTTGGTTTATTTAGCATTTACGGTTTAGCTGATCATTATTTAGGAACATTTTTGATCATGGTTGCTGTACTCGAATGCGTTGCTTTTTATTATCGCAGGCCATGGTGGGTAACCAGACAAATGTTTAGCAGAGCATCAGGCTCAGAGGTTACGCTCACTTTTGATGATGAAGGCATTAAATCGGCAAACCATTACAAAAGCTATCAGCTCGCTTGGCAAGACATCACTGACGTAATCGAAACACCACAGGGCTTATTGATAAAAAATAAAAACAACATGCAATATATCTCTAAGCAAATACTCACAGATGAAATGCTCGACTTTATAAACAAAAAAGCCACTCAATGAGTGGCTTTTTGGCTTAGCTAAATAAATTATTTAGTTAAGTATACGTGTTGATTAAGCATTGCCCGGATTAGGGTTAGACTTTTCAGCTTGTATACGCATGTAAATCTCTTCACGATGCACTGAAACGTCTTTTGGTGCATTTACACCAATTCGAACTTGATTTCCTTTAACTCCTAAAACGGTAACTGTTACTTCGTCACCGATCATAAGGGTTTCACCTACTCTACGAGTTAGTATTAGCATTCTCTTGCTCCCATGTTCCAATAAAAATTATAAGATTCCGCTTATCCATATTAATGAAAAATAGACTAAAAAGTAAGTAAAAACTCACTATCTATCTACTTTCCGTTAAAAATACTTTGTGTAATGCACGAACAGCCAGTTCGAGGTACTTTTCATCTATTAAAACTGAAATTTTAATCTCTGATGTAGACACTAAAACTACATTAATATTTTCATTTGCTAAGGCATCAAAAAATAAACTAGCAACACCCCAGTGCGATTTCATTCCCATACCAACAGCAGATACTTTTGCAATGGTTGTTAGCCCGATTATATTTTCAGCACCTAAAGACACCTTTTGCTCGGTTAGTAACTCAAGCGCTTGCGGGTAGTCGTTCGAATGCACAGTAAAAGCATAGTCTATTTTTTCAAAGATATGATTAACTTGATTAATCATATCTATTTCGATGCCGTTATCAGCAAAAAGTTTCAATATTTTTACAAGATTTTGAGTGCCGCTTTGCACACTCTGTACCTTAATTAAGCACTCATCTGCATTAAATGCAATACCCGAAACAACTTTACTTGGCATATCGTCTTCCTCAAACGTAATCAATGTTCCTTCATCGGGATTAAAGCTCGAAAGCACCCTTAATGGAACATTGTGTTTACTTGCCGCCTCAACAGAACGAATATGCAATACTTTAGCACCTAAGCTTGCTAACTCTAGCATTTCAGCAAAGGTCACTTGGCTCATTCTTCGTGCGTTAGGTTCAACCCGAGGATCTGTAGTATATACGCCGTCAACATCAGTATAGATCTGACATTCATCAGCTTTTATAGCCGCAGCTATTTCTACAGCCGACGTATCAGTACCGCCTCTGCCAAGGGTTGTTATATTGCCTTCAACATCACGCCCCTGAAACCCGGCAATAATAGCAATACGGTTATGCTCAAGTTCATGCTTTAAACGTGTTGCTGCAATGTCTGTAATGCGGGCTTTACCGAACATATTATCGGTTTGAATATTAACTTGATCAGCTAATAGGCTAACGGCTGAATGGCCGCGTTTGATAATAGCCATAGCCAATAACGAAACCGATACTTGCTCGCCGGTACTAATTAGTACGTCGAGCTCGCGGTTACTAGGACGGGAATCTATTTGTTTGGCAAGGTTAATTAAGCGGTTGGTTTCTCCCGACATAGCCGAGAGCACTACAACCACTTGATGACCTTGTTGCCTAGTTTTAACAACAAGGTCGGCGACCGCTTCTATTCGCTCTATTGAGCCAACCGACGTGCCGCCATACTTCTGTACAATTAACGCCACTTAGGCTTAAGTACGCTCAATTAACCAAGCAGTAACGCTATCAAGTGCAGCAGCAAGGTTTTGTGGCTCAGAACCACCTGCTTGTGCCATGTCTGGGCGACCACCACCTTTACCGCCTACTTGAGAAGCCATGTGGTTTACAAGCTCACCGGCTTTTACTTTGCCAGTTAAGTCTTTAGTCACGCCCGCAATTAGACTTACTTTGTCACCGCTGGCAACACCGAGGGCAATAACACCTGAGCCAATCTTGTTTTTAAGGTCGTCAACCATACCGCGAAGCGCTTTAGACTCAGTGCCTTCAACATTTGCAACCAATAGCTTAACGCCATTAATTTCCACAATCGAATCAAGTAACGATGCACCTGCAGCGCTCGCTAGCTTATCGTTAAGCTGAGCAATTTGCTTTTCAAGGCCTTTAGACTTCTCAAGAAGCGCAGTTACTTTTTCAAGTACCGATGCGCTATCGCCTTTAACTAGCGCTGCTACATCGCTAAGCTGTTGCTCTTGCTCACTTACATAAGCAACCGCATCTGCGCCAGTTACTGCTTCTATACGGCGAACACCTGCAGCAATACCACTTTCAGATACTATTTTGAATAAGCCAATATCGCCCGCGCGTTCAACGTGTGTACCACCACAAAGCTCAATTGAGTAATCACCAATGGTTACTACGCGCACTTCGTCGTCGTACTTTTCGCCAAACAGCGCCATTGCACCTTTCGCTTTAGCATCATCAATAGCCATAAGCTCAGTGTTAAGTGCAAAGTTACGGCGAATTTCGTCGTTAACTACACGTTCAATGTCACGAAGTTCGTCTTTAGTTACCGCTTCAAAGTGCGAGAAATCAAATCGTAAACGATCCGCTTGAACTAACGAGCCTTTTTGGCTTACATGTTCACCTAATAACTGACGTAATGCTTCGTGTAAAATATGCGTAGCTGTATGGTTTTTCTTGATGTTCTCACGACGAGCATCATCAATAGTGGCATCCACTTTATCGTTAACACCAATACGGCCTTGTACTGTACCGTGGTGCGCAAATGCATTACCTAGTTTAGTAGTGTTAGTCACATTAAACTCGCCACCAGCCACTGTAATTGTACCGGTATCACCCGTTTGGCCACCCGATTCTGCGTAAAACGGTGTGCGATCTAGTATTACAATGCCTTCTTGGCCATCTTCTAATAACTGTACGGCCTCACCACCGGCAAACACTTCAACCACTGTCGCACTGTAGTGCGTGCTGTCGTAGCCTTTAAAGTCAGTGTGTTTATCTGATTTTAACTGCTCGTTGTAATCGGCACCAAATTTACCAGCTTGCTGCGCAGTTTTACGCTGTACAGCCATGCATTCTTCAAAGCCTTTATGATCAATGGTCATTTGGCGCTCACGCGCAACATCGGCGGTTAAATCGGCAGGGAAACCATACGTATCGTAAAGTTTAAATACTAAATCGCCAGGGATCACATCGCCCTTAAGGTCGCTTAAGCTTTCTTCTAAAATAGCTAAACCACGCTCAAGTGTTTTACCAAATTGCTCTTCTTCAATACGCAGTACTTTTTCGATAATTTCTTGTTGCTTAGCAAGCTCTGGGTACGCTTGACCCATTTGCTCAATAAGTGCAGCAACTAATTTAAAGAAAAACGCGCCTTGTGCGCCAAGCTTATTACCATGGCGTACCGCACGGCGAATAATACGACGAAGTACGTAACCACGTCCTTCGTTAGATGGCATAACACCGTCGGAGATTAAAAACGCACAAGAGCGAATATGATCCGCTACTACGCGAAGTGACTTATCGTCCATATCTTGCGCGTTAGTGACACTCGCCGCCGCTGCAATTAAGCCTTGGAATAAATCGATTTCGTAGTTTGAATGCACGCCCTGCAAAATAGCAGAAATACGCTCAAGGCCCATGCCCGTATCAACAGATTGCTTAGGTAATGGCAGCATAGTACCGTCGCTTTGACGGTTGTACTGCATAAATACGAGGTTCCAAATTTCGATAAAACGGTCGCCGTCTTCCTCTGGAGAGCCCGGAGGACCACCCCAAATATGCTCACCGTGATCGTAAAATATTTCAGAACACGGACCACACGGGCCTGTATCACCCATAGACCAAAAGTTATCTGAGGTAGCTATACGAATAATGCGATCTTCACTTAAGCCAATATCTTTTGACCAGTACTCAAATGCTTCTTCATCATCGTGGTAAATAGTAACAAGCAGTTTTTCCTGAGGTAATTTAACAACCTCAGTTAAAAACTCCCACGCAAACTTAATTGCTTCTTGCTTAAAGTAGTCACCAAAACTGAAGTTACCTAACATTTCAAAAAATGTGTGATGGCGCGCCGTGTAACCCACGTTTTCTAAATCGTTATGTTTACCACCGGCACGCACACAACGCTGCGAGCTTGTTGCACGTGTATATGGGCGAGATTCTGCGCCTAAAAATACATCTTTGAATTGCACCATACCGGCATTGTTAAACAATAACGTGGCATCGTTACCCGGAATAAGCGAGCTTGAAGGAACAACTTGGTGTTGCTTGCTGGCAAAAAAGTCTAAAAACTGTTGCCTAATTTGTGCGGTAGTCATGTGCTGCATGTGAAAATCTCACCTGTATTTACTGTGATTGCATTGCAAAATCGATTTGTTCGTAGCTAAAACCTCGATACATTAAGTAGCGCACGCGCTTAGCCTTGTCTTTGTAATCGAGGTTTGCCGGTGTATTTGAATATTTTTTGTTATACGCATCCTGCGCAAGCTCAAACCAGTCTATTTCAAGCTCTTCAACTACTCTTTCGAGTAGCGAACGGTCAATCCCTTTACCCATGGCCTCGCTTTGAATTCGCTTAAGCCCATGGCATTTAAAAATGTGTTTTCTTACAAAGCCTTCACAGTAACGTTGCTCGTTTATAAAATTGTGCTTTTCGCACCAATCAAGCAAGTTTTCGATAAACTCATCTGTGGCTTCTTTTTGCTGTAATTTAAAGGTTAACTCACGACGCGAGTATTCTTGGCGCCCGAGTAACCAAAGTACATAATTTTTTAATTTTTGTTTTAACTTATCATCCATTAAGCGTCAAAGCGTCCGCTTGTTTCACTGCTTAGTGGCTTAACATTTTTGTCGTCACTTGGTGGGACAATCGGCATAAAAATCGCCTGATAAGAAACAAAAAAACTAATGTAGCAAATCGGCATTAAAATCAACAGTGGTAAGAACGATAAGAACATAGAAACCGCCATAAATAGTACGCAAATAACGCCAAAAACACTCAACGGAAACAAATTATGATAAAAAACCATAAGCGATTGCTTAAGCGCCGTTAAAATACGTTGCTCTTTATTAAAATAAACAAGCGGTACCGCATAGGCAAAGGCCGTTAAATAAATAAGCATGGCCATAAAAAATAAAATAACACTCGCACCCGAAATACTCGCAATAGTTTGCTCAAGTGCAGCTTGAGGTTCAAGCCCTGGCTGGCTCATAATTGCCACGGCATCGGCAAATAAACCGTTTGCTAATAACGCCATTAAAATACCCGCACCCATTTGGTATAACGCCAAACGTACCAAGCCTAAACGGTTTCCTTTAGCTGAAAATGGCTTAAGAATGTCAGCCAACATTATTTTACCGCCTTGCTGTTTGGTCAGCACTGCTTGGTAAAAGCCAGCAGTTAAAAAAGGCGTAGCCAGTGCAGCAACCACTTGCAGTAAAGGTAAAAACAACGACAGTAAGCCCACAATGCCAATAAATAAATGCATAAAAATAAACGTCATTGGCTGGGTTTTAAAAATAAGCCATCCCGCTTTTAACCACTTTAGCCCGGCATCTGCTTTAAATACTCGTAATTGTGTAGACATACTTGCTCTTAATTTATAACGAAACACGCCAAGTATAACTTGGCGTTGGGTGGGATCACAGAGGCAGACCAGTAATATTAAGGTTTTTTAATTTTTTTAATATCTAGCATATGTGCGCCATGCTTTATTTTGGTTTCTAAGTAGGCTTTGTTACCTGCTACACCCGCCTTTATGTGTGCGTGTGTACCAATAACTGTATCAACTTCAATACCCGCATCTTTCAAAGCATTGAGTTTTTTAGGATTGTTGGTCATTAATTTAACGTGCTTTAAGTTAAGCGCATTAAGCATTAATACCGCATCCGAAAAGTCGCGTAAGTCGTCTGCAAAGCCTAAATAGTTATTGGCCTCGTAGGTATTCATACCTTGCGATTGCAATACGTAAGCATCAATCTTATTGTATAAACCAATACCACGGCCTTCTTGGCGTAAGTAAAGCAAAATACCGCCTTGCTCGTGCATCATTTCAATACATTCGTTTAACTGTTCGCCGCAATCACAGCGTGACGAATGAAAAACATCCCCCGTTAAACACTCCGAATGCATACGAATAAGCGGTACATCTTGCTCGGTATCGGCGTTGTTAAACACCATAGCAATATGTTCTTGGCCATCTTTTAGGTCAGTAAATGACACTATTTCTGCAGGGATATCACTATTTTTGCCAACATTAAGTTGGACTCTTGCTCTTACTTGCGCCACGACAAATCCAAATATTTAAATAACTACGACACGACAATAAAGTGATAATATCACAAAAGAGTAAAATTAGATCGTAGTACAACATTGTTTATCGCAATTATATGGCGACGACAGCGCCTGTTTTCAATGACTAACCTTAATTAACCCGAACTCGGGATAATAAACCTATCTCTAGCAGCTATTTTCAGCGCTAACTGCGTTGAATGTAATTGCAATAGGCCTGCTATTAACGCGTAAATTCGCCTTGTTTTCATTGAAAATCTCTGACTAGATAAAAATCTAAGATATCACTCTTATTCAATATGTTAGCAAGTCTCTTAACCAGCGTTCTTGTTAAGTAAAAAACACATTAAATCAACATATAACATTGGCTTTTCGTACCTATTTAATGACAATAGCTATCATCTGTAGTAAGTTATTTTTAGTTAAATTTATCTGAATTTTAAATAAAACGTTTAATAACACGAGAGTAATGACATTTAAGTCTACTGCTTTTTAACCAACGCTTTTAGTGAATAAAATTTAAATCTACTTGTAAAATTACATATCTTTTGCAAATAAATTTAATGTAGTTAGCGCTGTAATTACCACTTAGCATAGAGTTATTATTCAAAGTTCAGGTTCACAATTAATAAGGATCATTATGAAGCCACAACACCTTGCACTATTTGTTGGATTAAGCTTATCTGCCTTTACAAATAATACACTTGCTAGCCAAACTGACAACGCTAAAGCGGCTTTTTCAACTGCCTATCAAAGTTACCTAAACGCAGTAGAAACAAAACACGATATTGAGCAAGCCGCAAAACGAGCTTACACTACAGGCCTTACTTTTTACGGCGATAAAAGCGACAACACAGCAAACCTTGCTATTAATTATGCTAAAGCCATTACACCGCCAAGCACAACAAGCAACAAAAAAAACATAAGGCAGCAGCGTTATAGCCTATACTCGCAAGCGTATACAATTTTAGCTGATAACCACGGCAAAAATGCATTACAAACGCTCGACGCACTTTTAGGTAAAGCCGAAAATGCTAAATCAGCGTCTTTGGCAGAAGATCATCTCGAACGTATAATCGATATTGCTAAAGCACAAAATAAACCAAAATTTGTTGCCGATATGCAATTTGAAGCCGCGTCGTTGTTAGCAAGTAAGTTTGCACATAAAAAGTTTCGTGCAGCGCAAAAGTTATTGAACGAAGCCGATGAATACTACCGTGAAAATTTAGACGAAAACACGGTTGAGCGAATCAAAACAGACTTTTTAGTCGCCTCGTTTGCGCAAAGTAAGAGAAAATATAAAAAAGCGATTGAGCGTTTAAATCATGTTGTTTCGGTATTTGATAGCAACCTAAGCTTTGATCATAACGCCGAACTTACCGCGCACTCAAAACTTGTAAACCTTTACGAAAAAACAGGTCAAAGCGAACAAGCAACTAAACATTGTTTAGCTATTGCCGAAATGGTGCCATGGAAAGACTCACAAGAACAAACACCGGTATACCGCCAACCACCTAAGTACCCAGTAAATAAAGCACGCCAAAATACAGATGGTATTGTTGTTCTTCAGTTTGATGTAGACACTGCCGGGTTTGTAAAAAACTCATCAGTAATAAGCTCAGAAGGTGGCCACGCATTTGAAAAGTCAGCATTAGAGGCACTTAAAAAATGGCGTTATGCCCCCAAATTTGAAAACGGAAGCCCCGTAGTAGCAAGCACCCAGGTGCAAATAGATTTTAAAATAAACCGCTAGCGGTTTTACAAATAAAAAAGGCGCTATTTAGCGCCTTTTTTATTTTTATTCACGACGCCCTAAAATTCGTAACTAATACGAATAGCACCATCGGCTCTTTTTTCGTTGCTGTCACTTGTTTTACCATAGCCCGCATCAAGTATTAGTCTAAAACCACTATTATTTAAGCCGTTAAAGTTATAACTGTATGTAAGCCCAATACCATTTGTGGTTTCATCATCAAATATTTGCCCTAGCGCACATCCAAAAATATTACCTAGCTCGCTAGCAATATCGTCAGTGTTTGTGCTTTCACATGGTTGGTCGGTATCACGTGCGCCAATAGCCCCAACTAACACACCCAATGCGTGTTTATTGTTATCACTAACTGCGTGTTCAAAACCCACTGAAAAGCCATCATCTAGGCCAATTTTATAGTTTGCGTACCAGCGTTGAGAATTGTTATCTGCCGATAAAGACACTTCAGGTACAACCAAGTAAGGGTAGCCACCCCCAATCGAAAAGCTCACATCATTAGCAAAAGCAGAACCCGAACCAAGTGATAGAACCAGTAGTAATATTTTTGTATTCATAATATTCCTTTTGAGTAAGGATAAATCGTACTCAATTGAGGAACAAAGGGCAATAAAACAAATGTTCGTTAATGTAACAAACTGATAAGAGGCGCTTACATTTTAGCAAGTATGTTATCGCTGGCCGCTTCTATTAAATCAAGTACGTTTTCAAAGCCGTCGTCACCACCGTAATAGGGATCAGGTATGGCACTTGTGCTTTGCTCCCCGTACTCTAAAAACAACGCTAACTTATAGTGTAAATGCGTTGGGCACTGCTCTTTTAAATCAGTTAAATTTTGTTTGTCGGCTGCTAAAATTAAATCAAACTCGTTAAAGTCGCTAGTGCGAACTTTACGCGAGTGTATTCCTTTAAAGCTATAGCCGCGCTTTTCACCCGCCGCCATTGAACGGCTATCGGGGGATTTTCCTTCGTGATAGCCAATTGTACCTGCAGAATCGACCACCACCTTTACACCCAAGGCTTTTGCACGCGCTTTTAAAACCGCCTCAGCAGTAGGTGAACGGCAAATATTACCTAAACATACAATCAGTACCTTTTTCATAGCGGCTCCTTAAATTAGGCTTTAAAACTGTTTTAATATGCTCTCTTCGTAATCGTCAGCATTTAGCGTTAAATTAAACTGCGCAGCAACCGAATCTAACTCAGCTTGTTTAATGGCTAGGTCTTCCATTGTTAT
>NZ_NTLW01000254.1:0-8911 GCF_002632075.1 Pseudoalteromonas sp. ESRF-bin5
AAAAATATGAGTGAAAAAATAAATGACGATGCACTTCATGCTCTTAAAATAGCGTTTACATATATGCCAAAAGCTATTGAAGTGACTAAATATGAATATGGTGAGCACTATCAAACGGTCCTTGATCATATAGAAGCCGTAAGAGAAACACTTATGATAAACGATGTTGATCCAGAAGAAGTTGATGGAGATATCAACCCAGAGTACACACCTAACTCAACATACTAAATTACAAATTAGATAACGTGCACACAAATACGCTAAATCTATATTTTAATCAAATCGTTTTTTTTGTATTTAGTTGCCGAGATAGTAATAGCTTTTTATCACTTTTTAACGTTATTCTAAGCTTGCTAAATAAAGTTTTAAAAAATTAATACTATAGGGTTTTTCTATTGAATTTTCTTAGGCAATTTCACGACATAGTCTCTGATCAAAGTTTAACATTTGACAACAAAACACAAAAGCTATTAACGTTTGGGCTTAACGTTTTTAATCTTGATTTAGCTATCATCAGTAAAGTTGAAGACCAGTGCTACACTGTTTTATATGCGGTTACCCCTAACAACGATCTTGCTATAGGTACACAATTTGACCTACAAGGTACTTACTGCACACACACCCTCAAAGCAGGCTCAGCCCTCGCTTTTCACAATGTATCTCAGAGCGAAATTGCAGACCACCCTTGCTTTGCTAATTTCCAACTGGAATCCTACATTGGTGCTCCTATTAAAATAGGTAATGAAGTGTTTGGAACCGTTAACTTTTCTTCTGCTGATTCATCGCCTGTTTTTACAGACCAAGCCTATGATTATATAGAATTATTTGCACAATGGTTAGGTGCGGAATTTGCCAGAAACCAAACAAAAGATCGCCTAATAAAAAATAGTAATAGCCTTGTTAAGCTTGAAAGCGTTGCGAATATAGGAACTTGGGAAGTTGATATTGCCCACAATAAAATTTATTGGAGCAAACAAACTAAGCTTATTCATGAAGTTGATGAAAACTATCAACCTATGATGGAAACCGCAATTAACTTCTATAAAGAGGGATCAAGCCGAGAAAATATTACCAAAGCAGTAGAGTTAGCCGTTAGCAAAGGCGAAAAGTGGAATTTAGACCTTGAAATTGTTACTGCAAAAAATAACAACATTTGGGTATCGACCTTTGGAGAAGCTGAATTTGAAGGCGACACCTGCGTAAGGTTATTTGGCACGTTTCAAGATGTAACAGAGTCGATGACTCTTCGTGAAGAACTTAAAAGCAAAAAAGCAGAGGCTGAACGCTTACTTTTTGATAGAAGCATGCTTTTTGCAAAAATTAGCCATGAACTCAGAACGCCACTCAATGGTATTACAGGCATGCTCACCAACTTGATAGATGAGCATGATGAACAAAAAAGAACAGAAAAAATTAAAGTTGCGCTACGCAGCTCAGACATATTATTGAATATTATTAATGAGGTTCTTGATTTCTCAAAAATTAATCATGGCGAGCTTAAGCTTGAACCAAACAATGTTTTATTAAAAACTGTTTTCACTGACCTTTTCTCTCTCTATACCCCTTTATTTAATGATAAAAACATAGTGTTCGAAGTTAATAATGAGATAGCAGATGACTGCTGGGCCTATTGCGATAACACCCGATTAAGCCAAATCACCTCTAATTTATTAAGCAATGCGTTAAAATTTACAGAGCAAGGTTTTGTAAACTTAGACACGTTTTTAACAAAAAAAAATAATGCGCTTGCCCTTAATATAAATGTAACCGATTCTGGCAGAGGGATGACAGCGGCCTTTCTAGAATCACTATTCTCTCCTTTTACGCAAGAAGTCGATGCTAAAAATACAAAAGGCGGCACGGGTCTAGGCCTAGCAATTGTAAAAGAACTTGTGGAGTACATGGGCGGAAAAATTGAAGTTACTAGCGAAGTTAATAAAGGCACTACATTTTCAGTTTATATTCCAATACCCCGAGGTGAAGAGCAAGCACTTGAAAATAAACCGCTCGCTAACATTGATTTAAACACAAGCGAGTTATCTGTGCTTGTTGTTGATGACAACGACATCAATAGATTAGTGCTTAACGCATCCCTAAATAAGCTTAATATACACCCCGACTTTGCGGTTGACGGTCAAGACGCTGTTTTAAAGTGTAAGCATAAGCCGTATGACCTTATTTTTATGGATTGTATTATGCCTATTTTGGACGGTTTTGAAGCAACTAAGCAGTTAAGAGAACAAAAAATTTGCCCTACTAATAAAACGTATATTGTTGCATTAACTGCTAATACATCGTCTCAAGACAAACTTGCCTGTAAACAAGCCGGCATGGATATGTTTATATCAAAACCTTTTAAAATGTACTCACTTGAGCTCGCTGTCGCATCAGCAATAAAAACCGTTAAACCAGAATTACATTAAATGTACCTGACAATAAGTTAAAGGAAATAACAATGAAATTAATAGCTCGAACCATTTTGATTACTATTTTAGCCTTATCACTTTATACCGGTTATTCGTCACAGGATTGGGAGTCAATCATGGTAATTTTAATTGTTAGTAGCTTTTTGCTACTACTTACCTTTGTCACTGCAAACTCAAAACAAGGTGCAACCACATATAATACTGGCACAAATTACTCTGATAATAATTGCAGCGGTTCAGATTCTGGCTGTGGTGGCGGTGGCGATTAACCTATTTATATATGATTAATTACGCCATAAAAAAGCCGCCTTTGGAGAGGGCGGCTTGGGTTAACAAACAGCGATGGGTGTACCTTGCTGTTATATCAAGAGAGGTTTTGCACGTTAAGCAGCTGTTTTGTCTTGCTCGCTTTCTTCGCTGTTGCGAATTAAGTAATCAAAAGCACCTAAACTTGCTGTTGCACCGCTGCCCATGGCAATAATAATTTGCTTAAATGGGGTATTTGTTGCATCACCTGCGCCATAAACACCTGGTAATGACGTAGCACCTTTTGCATCAATTAATATTTCACCAAATTTACTTAGCGCTAAGTCACTAATTTTTAACCACTCAGTGTTAGGAATTAAGCCTATTTGTACAAAAATACCCGCTAGAGTAAGTGCCTTGCTATCACCTGATACTCGGTCTGTGTAAGTGAGTCCTGTTACCTTTTTACCATCGCCAAGTACTTCTGTAGTTTGGGCGTTTTTAATAATAGTAATATTATTTAAGCTTTTCGCTTTGCGAATAAGTACTTCATCGGCGCGAAGTGTATCTGCAAATTCAAGCACTGTTACGTGCTCAACAATGTTCGCTAAATCGATTGCCGCTTCAATACCTGAGTTACCACCACCAATCACTGCGACAGGTTTACCTTTAAATAAAGGACCATCACAATGTGGGCAGTATGCTACACCATGTCCACGGTACTCTTGCTCACCGGGTACGTTCATTTCACGCCAACGTGCACCGGTTGCTAAAACTAGTGATTTAGCTTTTAAAGTAGCCCCGTTCTCAAGCGTAATTTCGTATTTGTTATTAACGCGTTCAAGTCCTGCAGCACGTTGGTTATGCATTACATCAACATCGTACTCTTTAACATGCTCTTCAAGCTGTGCAACAAGTTTTGGCCCTTCAGTGGCTTTAACAGAGATAAAGTTTTCAATCGCTAATGTGTCAGCAACTTGCCCACCAAAACGTTCAGCTACAACACCTGTATTTAAGCCTTTACGTGCAGAGTAAATAGCAGCTGAGGCACCCGCAGGTCCACCACCAACTACTAGTACGTCAAATTCATCTTTTTCACTTAGTGCAGCAGCTTGGCGTGCTGCACCTTTACTATCTACTTTGTTTAAAATGTCAGTTAGGCTTAATGCACCTTGGCTAAATGGTTCACCATTTAAATAAACAGCCGGTACAGCTAAAATGTTGCGCTCTTCTACTTCCTCTTGAAATAGTGCGCCATCAATCATTGTTGCTTTAATTTTGCTATTAGTCGCGGCCATTGTGTTTAGCGCCTGCACTACTTGAGGGCACGTTTGGCAGCTCAAGCTAATGTAAATTTCAAAATTAAGTTGTTGATCAAGTGATTGTATCTGTTCAATGTCTTCGCTTTTTGCTTTACTTGCGTGTCCGCCAGTGTGTAAAAGCGCCAACACTAAACTTGTAAATTCGTGTCCCATCGGTACGCCTGCAAACGTAATATGGGTATTTTTAACTGGTGAATGTACAACCATAGACGGGCGTCGTGCGCTGGTGTCTGGGTTGTTAACTACCGTAAACTTATCGCTTAATGATGCTAAATCATTTGCTAAGCTTTCTACTTCTGTTGATTTTTTGCTGTCATCCAAGGCAATAAGCAGCTCAACAGGTTGAGTAAGCGATTCGAAATGGCTTTTTAATTGATTTTTAATGTTGTTATCTAACATGGCTTAACCCTTTTTAGGAAAATTTAAACAGCAAGCCTCCCATGCCAATTAATGCATGTGCTTAATCATCAAATTGAGATAGGAGGCACCAATAAACGAATATTTATTGGTTTAAGGCAGTTACCTGCCCTTATAGTTGAGGTAATCTATACTTAGATTTTACCAACTAGGTCTAGTGAAGGAGCAAGTGTGTCTTCACCTGGCTGCCACGATGCTGGACAAACTTCACCGTCGTGAGTTGCAATGTATTGTGCGGCTTGTACTTTACGCACTAGCTCTTTAGCGCTACGGCCAATACCTAAATCGTGAGTTTCAATTACTTTAATTTCACCTTCAGGGTTCATTACAAACGTACCACGAAGTGCTAGGCCATCATCTTCAATCATAACGCCAAAGCTGCGAGTAATACGGCCTGTTGGGTCGCCAATCATCGGGAATTTAATTTTACCGATTGTGTCTGACGTATCGTGCCATGCTTTATGAGTAAAATGAGTATCAGTTGATACTGAGTAAACTTCTACACCCATTTCTTGTAGTTGCTCGTAGTAATCAGCAACATCGCCAAGTTCAGTAGGACATACAAATGTGAAATCTGCTGGGTAAAAGAAGAAGATTGACCACTTACCAAGTACATCTTTTTCAGATACTTCTACAAAATCACCATTGTGGTATGCAGTTGCGTTGAACGGTTGAATTTTTGTGTTGATTAATGAAGTGCTCATAGTATTCCTCATTTATATTTAATGTATTAATTTAAGTTACCAAGCAAAGCGAGATTTTTTGGGCTAACCTTGCTGGCTTGATTAATACAATAAGCCCATCGATAAATTAAATAAAATTGATTGTTTAGATTAAAACAATCGATTTTTAGGATGAAACTAAATAATAACTAGATTCGTACTTAATTTATTGCAACATATCGGTTTGCACGCGTAAGGCTGATACAATTGCCTCGCTTACTATTAAAAATACTCAGGGCACACTGTTATGAACAAGTTTATCAATCACATCCAATTAGGCTATCTTGGCCTAATACCATTTCTAGCCTGTTTAGCGTGGCCACTGATGCTCGGTAGTAACAGTGTTAACTTAGAGTTTTTTACGTTTTATAGCATTGCTATTCTTGCTTTTATGGCAGGTAATCTTTGGCATGCCGGCCAGCAAAGCTATGCTGATGCAATAAAAGCGGTACTACCTGTTATTCCGGTACCATTTTTAGCATTTTTACCTGTTGAATGGGTTTTAGGGTGGTTATCGCTGAGTTTTTGGCTTGTTCTACTTTTTGAAAAATCAACATCACAGTGGCAAACCTACGACAAAGACTATCAAAAAATGCGCTTTGTGCTGACGTCGGTCGTGTTTGTGTGCCATATATTCATTATTGGTATGAGTATTTACCCAAAATAGTAGCTATTACCTTAAATATTGCGCGGTAATAATGTACCATCCGCGCACAGCTATTTGAGGACTCACCATGATTGACCAATTACGCCAGCAGCTTGACGAGCTTGGCGAAAACTATGTAGAAAAAAACGCCGCTTTTAAAATCAAGGTCATTCCATTTTTTTGCGCTATTAGCATTAAGAAAGATCACAAAAATGAAAACCGCCTCAACTTTTATTCAAATCAGCTTATTGAGATATTTTTAGTTGTTTTGCTCATATTATTTGGCGTAACGTTATATAAAGCGGACGGTGGGTTTACAGATGGCCCACTGCATTTTGCATTTGCAATTGTAATCACTTTTAACTTAATTATTAAGCAAATAGCTATCGAAGGCCTAAAAACAAGGCTTGCTTTTGAGCGTTTAAATACGGCGAATAAGCAACTTCAAAACGTTAATAAGCAAAACACATAGCAAAGTATGTACTTAAACCCTAATTGGCGAATACTTACTGTTGGCGATGGCGACCTATCGTTTTCTCATGCGATTTTTGAGCACGTAAAACCAAATAAATTAGTCGCCTCAACTTACGATAGCGCACAAACCATAGAACAAAAATACCCTGATAACGCTTTAAAAAAATTGCGTGAATGCAGTGTTGACGTTCTTAATAATTTTGATGTGACGAGCAAAGCGTGTTGGCAAACATTAAAAAGTAACAACCAATACTTTGATGTAGTCATTTTTCAGTTCCCACTTATTCCTGCATTTGTAGGTAAAGAGGCGTTTGAAGCTAGCACTCGTCAATCAAGTATGAACGTTTTAAACAGAGCCCTATTACATCAATTTATTAAATATGCCACTGAGTTTGCGTTAAACCCAAATGGCCCAATGCTTTGCTTTATAACCTCTAAAGATGTAAAACCTTATCGTGAATGGAACATAGAAGGCAGTTTAAACGAACGTTTAAGCAGCAAATATTGTGGCCAAATGCCATTTGATATAACACGTTTTTCGGGCTATAAAATTCGTAATGTTGACCGTGACAAACACGTCAAAGACACAAGCGGGATCACGTATGTATTTAGCCCAAAAAGTAGCACCTTAGAACCCCAACTAGCCAAACAATTAACCAAACCCAGCTACTTAACATCAAACCATTGCGCGCTTTGCCGAGTTGGACCGTTCATCGCAGAAGAAGACCAAGCAAAACATCTTAAAGCTAAAAAGCACTTGCAAATGTTACGCCTAGAATCTGATTGGCAACACTGGTTAAACACCTTTTACAGCTAACTATTGGCTGCCTTAATTAAGTCAGCCGCTTTTTCTGCAATCGCTATAACAGGGGCATTAGTGTTACCTGTAACAATTGTGGGCATTATCGACGCGTCAACAACACGTAAATTATTAACGCCATGCACTTTTAACTTGCTGTCAACAACCGACATCTCGTCCTTACCCATTTTACATGTCCCAACGGGATGATATTCAGTGTCAGCTGTTTCACGAATAAACTCTATTAACTGCTGATCATTATTTATATCGAGTGGATAAACCATATCTGCACGTATTTCATCAAAGGCTGGGCTATTCATTATTGCAAGTGTTTTTTTCAAACCCAACAACATTATGTTTAAGTCATCTTGATGGCTTAAATAATTAGGATCAATCAGCGGTGCTGTATGGGGGTCATTGTTTGCAAGCTTGATAGTCCCTCTACTTTTAGGTCGCATAATACTGCTATGAATACTGTACCCATGCCCATAATGCAACTTGCGACTATGATCGTCTACTAGCCCAATTACAAATTCGAGTTGAACATCAGGTGCCGGCGAATCTTTAAATAATTTAATAAACGCATGAGACTCCGCAAAGTTACTTGTTAAACATCCGTTTCGTTTACTAAACCAATCTGCAACCCCTTTAGTAACTTGAAGCGCACCTTTTGGGCTTATACCAAACGTACCGGCACTATTATTGGCTTTAAAAAGTGGAACCACTGTTAGATGGTCTTGTAAATTTTCACCAACGCCTTCTAACACAACCTTCACATCAATATTATGTAATTTTAATTGCTCTTTTGGTCCAATCCCCGACAACATTAAAATTTGCGGCGAATTAATAGCCCCCGCACTCAAAATCACCTCTTTATTAGCCGTTAACCCTATTTGCTGTTTGTTACGTGTTATTTGCACTCCTTGCGCAGTTTTATTTTTTATATTTATTTTTTTAACGTGGCAATGTGTGAATACAGTTAGGTTATCCCTATTTAAATTAGGTGTTAAATACGCTTTCGCTGCACTACAACGTTCTCCTTTATGCTGTGTAACCTGCGACAAACGTGCACCACTTTGTTCTTTACCGTTAATATCATCATTTAGCGGTACCCCTTGTTCAGCGCAAGCATTTAAAAAATACTGATTAACAGAACTTGGCGTATTTAGCTCTTGTACATAAAGCGGTCCATCAACTCCATGCAAAGAGTTATTTATAAATGCACTGTTGTTTTCAGCTTTTATAAAATAGGGCAACATGCTTTTATAATCCCAGCCCATGTTCCCCTGCTTTTCCCACTCATCATAATCGTGTTTATTACCTCGAATATAAACCATTGCATTGATTGAGCTTGAACCACCGAGCACTTTACCCCTTGGCATAAAACCGCACCGATTGTTAAGTGCTTTTTGGGGTACTGTATTATAGTGCCAACTGTTAATACCATAAGGCACGCTGGCAGCAACTGCAGCTGGCATTTGAACAAGAGCGCTTTTATCTCCCCCGCCGGCTTCAATTAAACATACACTCACATTTTTATCTTCAGATAAACGCGAAGCAATAACACACCCAGCACTACCGGCCCCTATAACAATGTAATCAAATGTTGTGCTCTGCATGTGAGCCCTTATGAAAAATTAATACCTTATTAATACTGCATAGAAAAACACATCAAAACTTGATATTTTTAGACACCAAGTTGCTGGGGTAATGCATGAAAAATTTTATTAAGGCCACATCACTACAAGGGATAGACTCGCTTGTTAAGAGCTTAGGCGCTGACATATCACAAATAATGACACAGCTTGGCCTTAACATTTGCTTTAATAACTTAGAGCAACAATACTTGCCCTATAGTA
>NZ_NTLW01000019.1:0-2444 GCF_002632075.1 Pseudoalteromonas sp. ESRF-bin5
TGTAAGCAAGTTTTGTGTAAGCCCAAGCGAAAAGTGTTTAATGTTAAATAGAAAACATGCTAATTAGTAAATAGCCTATTGCACAAAAAACAGCAAATTCAATACAAGCAATACCTATGTTGTCTTGATGATCAACTTCAAGTGCTGCATCAATATTGGGTAGTGATATTTTTTTTACAATAAATGTTAACGCATACAACAGTATCCACATTACACCGCAATGCATTACCAGTGTAAATAGGTTTTCAACCATTTTACCGTTTTGAAACGTAGCACTCGACAAGCCTGCATACGAGGCAAGCGCTAAACCAATTGATTTACCAGCATAGCGAATACCAATAGAGGTATTTTCTAAATTAAAATTACTTTGTAGCGAAGCGCCTTGATTGGCTTTTGCAAAACGATGTTCGCGTATTTTACTATCAAGTGCAAACATACCTTGCAGTAAAAAAAAGCTGACTAACGCGATTAATAAGTTACTGAAGCCTTGAGTGTGGGTCCATGTGTAAAGGCCTAAGGTCATAATGAAATTAGCTATTAGCATGCCAGAGTCTACTAAGGCGGCGCATACATTTTGTTTTAAAATAGCCGCTTCTTCGTTAAAACGATGCAAAATCCACTTTCGGTGAATCAAATGTCCCACTTTTATAAATGAAAACAACAGCAGCACTAATATTGCTACTTTAAGTGGATTAGATTGTGCGGTACTTACACTTATTTCATCAAATAAAAAGGCAATGGTTGCAATAACAACCGAAATCTCTGAAGCAAAATTGATCCCCATGGCAAAGTTATCATGCTGGGCTAATTCATCTTTAAGCGCTTGTTTTAATTTAATTTGAGTTATTATTCTTAATGAAAAAATAGTTAAGCAAATAACAACAAAACTAATAGTAATCGCAACAAAACTAGTGTTAGATAAAGATAAATATGACATGGTTGTCCTAATTAGAGTTAACCTTAAAGGTTTTAATCATTCTAGTACGGTTACTGATGATATAAAAGAGAGGATTGATGAGTAACGCAATACAACTTCCTGTTCAATTACAAAAACTTGGGTTAAAGCGCTATGAGCAGCTGTACCCGCAGCATCCTATAGAAAACGAAGTTGTAAGGTTATTAGCGTTAAGCGACTTTGCTTGGCGCTGTATTCAGTCTCAGCCTGATTTAAAAAGCGGGTTACTATGTGAAGACGAAATTAAAAGTAGAGACATACTTTCCCCCTTCGAAAACTTAACACTGGCAGATATAAACGAAGCACAGTGTCATCAAATACTTCGCAAATATCGTGAAAAATACTGGCTTAAAGTCGCTTTTTTAGATTTATGTTGTGAAAACCCAATTGCAGATAGTATTGAGTATATTAGCCAGCTCGCTGATAAGTTAATTCAAAGCGCTAACGAGTGGGCCCATGCGCAGGTGGCCACACTTAATGGTGAGCCTGTAGATGAGCAAGGGCAATCTTTGCCTTTAATGGTACTTGGTATGGGCAAGTTAGGTGGCAAAGAACTTAACTATTCTTCAGATATCGACCTTATATTTGCATACCCTCGAAGTGTTAAAACTCAAGGCGGCCGAAAAAGTATTGAGGCGCAGGTGTTTTACACAAAAGTGGCTCAAAAGTTAATAGCAGCACTTAACCAAACAACAGGGGATGGGCAGGTATTTAGGGTTGATATGCGCCTTAGGCCATTTGGTGAAAGTGGCCCATTGGTCATGAGTTTTAACGCTATTGAAGATTATTACCAAGAGCAAGGGCGTGATTGGGAGCGTTACGCCATGCTTAAAAGTCGTTTAATTGGTAGGCCCAATCACTATTGGGATGAATTTAATCAATTGCTTAAACCTTTCGTATACCGACGCTATATTGATTTTTCAGTTATTGAATCGCTTCGTAAAATGAAACTCATGATTGCACAAGAAGTTCGCCGTAAACGTTTAACCAATAATATAAAACTGGGGGCTGGTGGAATACGAGAAGTTGAATTTATTGTTCAAGCACTACAAATGGTACGCGGCGGGCGAGAGGCTAATTTACAGACGCAATCATTACTTAATGCGTTAAACCAGTTAGCACTAAACCAAGTTATTGATGACGACGAAGCAAAAGAGCTGAAAGGTAATTATCTTTATTTACGAAAAGTAGAGCAATACCTGCAAATATTCGACGATCAGCAAACACAAACTTTGCCTGATGATGAAATAAACCAACAACGATTAAATTACCTATTATCGCAATCAGACTTTGCAGCGTCAGTAAATGAAATTGAGCAGGTAATGGCGCAGGTGCACAATGAGTTTATACAGGTAATAGGGGAAGAAACAGAGCCTCTAGACACGTGTGAAGGTACATTTATAAGTGCGTGGGATCATTGTGATGTCAGTTTTTTAAATGAACCTAAAGACGAATGGCAAGAACCACTGCAAGACTTTAAATTACGTTT
>NZ_NTLW01000092.1:0-3101 GCF_002632075.1 Pseudoalteromonas sp. ESRF-bin5
ATCATTGAATCAGAGAATTATGCGGCGTAAACTACCCCGCAATCTGAAAATAACGCATTGGCGTTTTAATAAAGGAAAGAAGAATGAGCGATATCCAAGAACGCGTAAAAAAAATTATCATTGAACAACTAGGTGTTAAAGAAGAAGAAGTTAAAAACGAATCTTCTTTCGTAGATGACCTAGGTGCAGATTCTCTTGATACTGTAGAACTAGTAATGGCTCTTGAAGAAGAGTTTGACACTGAGATCCCAGACGAAGAAGCTGAAAAGATCACTACAGTTCAAAGCGCAATCGATTACGTAACAGCTCACGCTGAGTAATCAATTGTATATTAAAGGCAGCATTCGCTGCCTTTAATCTATGTATCCAAACCACCTCAAAGTTCATGATTCAAAAATCAAACCTTAACTCCCCAAATTTAACTAACATTAATTTTGTTTGCGTTATGTGTTGTCAAACAAGTTTGAGACTCGCACTTTGAGGTTGCTTGGGTATGATGATCCCCTTGTGAATCTAATTGGATTAAAAAACCATTTAAAAATTAAAATGGTTAAAATTTTAATAAAATTATAAATATCCCTTATTGGAGGCAAACCGTGGCTAAACGTCGTGTCGTCGTAACTGGCTTAGGAATGTTGACGCCGCTAGGCAATGATGTTCAATCAACCTGGCAAGGCTTATTAGATGCTAAAAGTGGTATACAAACAATAACACACTTTGACACATCAAAATTTGGAACGAAGTTCGCTGGTTTAATCAACGACTTTGATGCATCGGCTTATATGCCACCAAAAGATGCAAAAAAAATGGATTTATTTATCCAATATGGTTTAGCAGCGGGTGTTCAAGCCTTTAAAGATTCAGGCCTAGAAATCACAGAAGAAAACGCAACGCGCATTGGTGTTGCTGTTGGTTCTGGTATTGGCGGCCTAACGCTAATTGAAGAAAACCACGTTAAGTTACTTAACAGTGGCCCACGTAAGCTATCTCCATTTTATGTGCCTTCTACCATTATTAATATGATCTCGGGTCATTTATCAATAATGTACGGTCTACGTGGCCCTAATATTTCAATTGTAACTGCGTGTACGACAGGTTTACATAACATTGGCCATGCAGCACGTATGATTGCCTACGGCGATGCCGACGCTATGGTTGCTGGCGGTGCCGAAAAAGCGTGTACACCTATTGGTATGGGTGGCTTTAACGCAGCACGCGCATTATCAACACGTAACGACGACCCACAAGCAGCGTCGCGCCCGTGGGATAAAGACCGTGACGGTTTTGTACTTTCTGACGGAGCTGGTGTTGTAGTTGTTGAAGAATACGAACACGCAAAAGCACGTGGCGCAAACATTTATGCCGAGCTAGTTGGTTTTGGTATGAGTGGCGATGCATTCCACATGACATCCCCTCCAGAAGACGGTGCAGGCGCAGCCCTTGCAATGGAAAACGCATTAAAAGATGCGCAAGTAAATGCAGAGCAAGTAGGCTACATAAACGCTCACGGTACGTCGACCAACGCTGGCGATAAAGCCGAAACTGCCGCAGTTAAATCTATTTTTGGCAATGCAGCAAAAGACGTAATGGTTGGCTCGTCTAAATCGATGATGGGTCACTTACTGGGTGCAGCGGGCTCAGTTGAATCAATCGTGTCGATATTGTCGCTAAAAGATCAAAAAGTGTCGCCTACTATCAACCTTGATAACCCAGATGAAGGCTGTGACCTAGATTACATTGCGCATACAGCACGCGATGCAAAACTAGATTACTCACTATGTAACTCATTTGGCTTTGGTGGTACTAATGGCTCGTTGCTATTTAAAAAGGTATAATCTTTTTTAACAACGAACCACTTTATAAGAGCTCAGTTGTTTAACTGGGCTTTTTTTATATGCAAAAAATAATAAATAATACGCAAACAATCATAAATGCCAGCCAATCAAACGCCGTTAGCATAACCGACAGAGGCTTAAACTATGGCGATGGTTTTTTTACAACAGCAAAAATTGTAAATGGGCAAGTTGAATATTGGCACCATCACAAAGCCCGCTTAGCTGAATGTGCCGAACGATTAGCCTTTCCTGAACTCGACTTTAGCCCTTTAGAGCAACATATACACAATCAAGTAAAACAAAAGCAAACGGGCGTGTTAAAAATACTCGTAACACGCGGTGAAGGCGGGCGTGGATATAACTTACCGAGCGAATGTAATTTAACAATTGTAGTAAGCGTGCTTGAATACCCTGCAAACTACAATGCGCTTGCAGAGCAGGGGGTTAGCCTTGAAATAAGCCCTATTAAATTAGCGGCGCAGCCTTTACTTGCGGGGCTAAAAACTCTAAATAGGTTAGAGCAAGTACTCATTAAAAAAGCCATGCAAACACAAAATTGCGACGACGTACTTGTGCTTGACTACAACAACCAGGTAATTGAAGCCTCAGCAGCTAATATATTTGCCATTAAACACGGTAAAGTATTTACACCAAAGCTCAATGAATGCGGTATAAAGGGCGTTTATCTGCAAGCGTTATGTGATAAATTAACGGTTGAGTTTAAACACATTACAGTAAACGATTTAACCAAGGCCGATGCTGTATTTGTATGCAACAGCTTAATGCATGCAGTACCTGTTAAACGCATAGAGCAACAGTGCTTTAATGTTGCCCACAGCAACGCATTGCTAACTAATTTATTAGCCAAGGAGGCTTAGTGTTAAAAGTTATTTTATCAGTCGCTTTTTTAGCGATTATTAGCACAGCTATTGGCTATCAGCAATTGCAGTCAACCCTACAAAGCCCGCTAAATATAAGCGAAAGCACGCAATTTGAGGTAAAAAAGGGCACCGGTTTTAATAAATTATGCCAGCAATGGCAAGCAAAAAACTGGGTTGAAAGCTGTTGGCGTTACCAAGTTATTGCAAAGCTCGACCCCACTCTAACCGATTTAAAAGCCGGGCTTTACGAGCTTTCAAATACCAGTGTTATTACTAACATAAAAAAAATAAACCAAGGTCAACAAATCAGCTTTAGCTTTACCATTATTGAAGGCCAAGCCCTGCGCGATGTATTAGCAAATATTAAAAATGCGCCTAATTTAAA